>CAMFEN010000212.1 GCA_945949375.1 uncultured Bacteroidales bacterium
CGCTACCATCACCTACGATGTGCCTGCGCATATCATTATCTCCGGCAACTACACCCTGCTCTACTCCATCTTCCGCAACATCGTGGACAACTCACTTACCCACGTGGGCAAAGGAGTGCATATCAATATCGAATGTACGAGCCAAGCCCCAAGTTATATTTATTTCTCAGTTTATGATAACGGTCCCGGAGTGCCTTCCGATACCCTCCCCCACCTCTTTGAGCGTTTCTACCGCGTGGACAAAGGTCGCAGTCGCAAGTTAGGCGGCACCGGCTTAGGGCTCTCTATCGTGAAGCATGCCGTACAATTCCATGGCGGCACTATCACTGCCCTCAACCGCGCCAACGGCGGCTTAGAATTCCAATTCTCCCTCGCACGACACATCGGTGAGAAACTATAAAAAAGTAAATTTGAAAAATACCCATTGATAGAATATTTTTCAAATTTACAAACTCTCAAATTTTCAAATTATACTTATTGCCCGCTGTGTAGTGTTTGTATGCCCACTAATTGGTCGCCGCGCGAACCAAAGGGACGATAATAGACATAGATGGTATATTCGTTTTCCGTCTGCCAATAGGAGCCGTCTATAGGCAAGGTGCTTCCTGTTTGGCTCCCTTTCTGCACAAACCAATACTGATAATCATACCCTCCCTGCTTCAAAAGCGATACCAGATAGTAGCATTTCGCTTCGTTATCATAGAGCATTCTGTTGCGGGCATTCAGCTGATTATCAAACAACTCTCCACCTACATACACCATCCCGTCAAACCAAGGCTGTTCCCGCTCCAAGCGCCAATGCACCCACATATACTCCGCCTCAGTGTCAGCGTCCGTGGTGCGCTCAGCATTCACCCGAAATTGCCCATCCACATCATACTCATGAATATACCCCCCTTCGCGCACTACATCGGGAAATAGCAACGCATGATAATCGCGGTTGTCGTAGCCTATACGGTCGATACCCGTGCCGGCATAGTAGGCAGAATAAGCATCAAAATGGTGGTACTCATTTCCCCCCTCAAACACCAATTTTGGATTGTTCATATACCGTAGCCGCCCCGTCTCTACGAAAGTAGGTTGCATTATAACCGCTTGGTTATCTGTCCTTCCGTTTTGCTTCACCACCAATTTTATTTCATTGGGGTCGCGTAAGTTAAGCGACGCCGTCTGCACATCCACATCCACTTGCTGATAATGCCCATTCAACTCCTTGATGGTTTTTGAATGGACATTTGCCGAGATACCGACTCTTGGCTCTACTACTTCAAACTGCCACCTCGCCACCTGCTTATCCTTGTCGCCGTCCTCATACACACAGAGCGCATATTGCCCGCTCGCCGTGAGTTGCATATCCTCATTAGGAAACACAAAACGATAGTGGGTGTAGTCGCGTTGCGTATTGATAGAGTGCTGATAATCGGTAATATCCATCGTAGTAAACCCGCGCAGATACTCAGAAGAGGTCAGTCCGCTCTCCGAACCATCGGCATTCAGGTGCGAGACCGTGTAGGTGTAGAAATGCACATCATGGCTCATTTCGTCGAAAGAAATCTCCAAAGTATTCTCCGGATTGCTTCCATCCACTACCCCATTCTCCAGCACTAAAAACGGCCTTGCTATCGTATAACTCTCTCCGTTGGCATCTGCTTGCGCCTCACTCAGCATCCGCATCCGTACTGTCCGCACCTCAGCCTGCAAGCCATTGCATCCCATGCCGATACCGAATATCTCCGCCACCAAAAAGCAAAACAGTATCATTACTGCCCAGCAACTACAATCTTGTTTATACCAGTTTATCCCGACCTGTCGGGAACTATGTCGGGGAAACTTGAAACTTGATACTTGTAACATAACTATCCTCCCATTTTGCCTGCAAAAATACAAAAATTATTCCACTTGAACAAGAAAAATGTATCCGAAATCAAAAAAAAGCGCAAATAATTTGCACATATCAAAAAAAAGCAGTACCTTTGCGCTCGCTTTGGGGAAAGCTGAGGAGCTTTACTTAATGATTGGAAGCCCTTGTTTTTGACAAAGCGCAAAAGTAGTGATTGCCACTATGGCTCAGTTGGTAGAGCAACGCATTCGTAATGCGTGGGTCGGCGGTTCGAGTCCGCCTAGTGGCTCAAGGCTCCGAATTAAGTTCGGGATGTGTATATTTGAGGGAAAACCTTTGCGATTTTCCCTCTTGTAATTTATTGACTATCAGTCAAATAAATTTTAGTCCCAAATTTTAGGCAACACTTTAAGTAGAAAGTTTCTACCCCCTATATGGGTACGGACTTTTCGGGTCTCAAAACAGTGTGACAGAATTGTGCCAAAAATGTGACATAAACTTTTTTCGGGAAGTCGTGTCCCGAAAATAAAATAGGTATCACTTATCTCCCACTTCTTATGATTAGAAATCAGAAAAGTGGGAGAGGAAAAAAAATGCCTGAATTTCAACAAAATTTTGGAACTATGCGGCGATACTTGCCGGCAGTTCTGCGTCAAAATTCGATGGGTTGGTACATTGAGTATTATGCCTACAATCAGATTTCACAAAGTTTAGAGCGCAAGCGCGTCCGTGTCAATCGGGAGCGCAAACGTGCGCGTACATTTGCGGAGTTCCGTTCTATTACTTCGCAAATGATTATCCGTATCAACTGCCAGTTGGCTGGTGGTTGGTCTCCTTATGCTATTACGGATACCACACAGGTCGTACAGATACAGACCTTGCAGGCGCAAGGTATGCAGGTGGTGCAGACGCAAGGCGTGCAGGTTGCACCTGTAACGGTGCAAACTCAACCCGTGCTGGTAACCACGACCATCCCCCTGCCCTCGTCTTCCTTTACTCAATCATCCACGCAGGTACAGCAGTCCAAGGATGACGGCTCTATCTTGGTAACTGACATGATAGAGAAGTTTATCAAGGATAAACAGCGGGAACTGACGGAAAACACTATGCGCAGTTACCAAAGTTTCTGCAATGGTCTCAAGAAGTGGATTACCACGAACCACCCTGACTTGCGTAGAAATCAGTTTACGCGGCGGATGGCTTTGGAGTATATGGACTATGTTCTTGAGGGCAACAATGCCAGCAAGAATGGCAAGGCGCGGAAACATGAGGACGGAACAGTCAGCAACCGCACCTATAACAATAACCTCAAACAAGGTAGAGCTTTGTTCTCATGGGCGATAGAGAAATGCTATTGTGAGGAAAATCCCTTTGAAAAGATTAAGACCAAGCGCGAGGAAACAAAGACGCGCGTACTCGTTCCCGAGGAATGGCGCAAGAAGATACGGGAGTACTTTGAGAAGACTAATCCGCAATACCTTATCATCTGCGAGTTGGTGCACACCTCGCTCATACGCCCTATGGAGATTAGTCGTTTGCAGGCGTATATGGTGAATATCAACGATAGTTGTATTGTG
>CAMFEN010000213.1 GCA_945949375.1 uncultured Bacteroidales bacterium
GAACCTCCAAACAGAGGACGAAGCCTACTTCTTCTGCGAGCAACTCTTTGACAAAGTCCGCCAATACGCCGGCGACATCACCCTTCTCTGGCACAACAGCAATCCCTCAGGCAACCCCTACCATCAATCGCTATACATCAAATTGTTGAAGGGACTACGCCACTACACGAAACACGTATGAAACCCCGCATACTCATATTGACAGACCCCTACGGAAAGCCATCTTTTGCTCCGCGCCTGCGGTATTTGTGTGATTACCTCACGCGATGGGGCTACTCCGTTGATGTCTATACCGAGCAGTTTCAAGCGCACGACTTCCCGCACGATTATCCTATCTATGAGAAGCCCACTCGTCAGAAACTATGGCAGTGGGCGATACAATCCCTTTGGTCTTTGCTGACAGACTATCGCAATCGCAAATTTTCTAAGTGGGTGCAGCAAGCAACTGCCGACACCCCTTACGATATAGTCTTTTGCACCACCTTCTCTACCTTCCCGCTTCGCGCTGCCTATGAGGTCGCCCATAGCCGCCATATTCCCTTCATTGCAGATATCCGAGATTTGGACGAACAAGTGCCCGGAGCGCAATACCAAAGCCATCGTCAGTGGTGGACGCGTCCCTTCCGTCAATGGTATCGGAATACGAACATCCGTCGCCGCAATCAAGCCCTCAGGCAGGCAGATATGGTTACCACCGTATCTCCGTGGCACGTAAATTTTATCCAACGAACTATCAATCCCAAGGTGCATTTGATATACAACGGCTATGCACCGGAGCAATTCTATTTTGCGCCTGTCAAGCAACCGCAATTCCTCATATCGTATATCGGAAAGATATATGATTTTCAAGACCCTACACCCATAGAGCAGGCTGTTCGTGAGTTAAACATATCAGACATCGTGCTGAATTACCACACACCCACACTTAATCCTATTCCCATCACCACCGTCGGGGATGAGATTCGGCGTAGCAGTATCTGCATAGTCTTGACCAACAAGTCGGCTAAAGGAATGATGACCACTAAATTCTATGAGGCCTTAGGGTGCGAAAAACCCGTCCTCTGCGTGCCGTCGGACGAGGGTGTATTAGCAACTACTATCAGAGACACCAATGCCGGCATTGCCACAGACAACAAGGAAGAGATAAAACAGTTTATTTTGGAGAAGTACCGCGAATGGCAAGCCAACGGCTATACCCACCAAGCGGTGCAACACAAGGAGCAGTTCTCCCGCGAGTACCAAGCACGACAATTTGAAGAACTTTTTTTGCAATGCCTACAATAAGCGTCATAGTACCCGTTTACAACACCGCTTCGTATCTGTCAAGGTGCATAGCGTCGCTGGTCAACCAGACATATAGCGACCTACAAATCATACTTATTGACGATGGTTCTACGGACAGCAGTGGCAAGATAGCAGATGAATGGCAAGCAAAAGACCCGCGCATTGAGGTATATCACCAGACCAATAAAGGTCAATCCGCAGCACGCAATGTAGGGTTGCTGCATGCGAGAGGAGAGTATATTGCCTTCATGGATTCCGATGACTACATTGATAGCAACTATTTCTCCACGATGCTCCAAGTAGCCGATGCTACAACAGACTGTGTGCAAATAGGTTACCGCCGTGTAAAGCAAGACGGAGAGATTATCAAAGCATACCGCCCCAAACATTTCTACCAATACACCTCCCCGTGCATGCGTCTATATCGACGATACTTCATAGAATGCCACCACCTGCGTTTTCCGGAGGGTATGATTTACGAAGATGTAGTATTCTCCATTGACATTTGGTTGGCGCATCCTGCGTATAAGATGATACCTTATTGCGGCTATAACTACACGCTCAACACTACTTCCACTACTTCCAGCAAGCGTCCTGAAGCAGAGAATGAACTCTATCGGCAACTGAAACAACGATTGCGTAAAGCCAATTCTTTCACTGACCGACTATTGCTAACATATACGATTATTCGACTTAAAATACATTTCTTAAAATCATGAAAGCATCTATTTCACTTCTTTTTCTCACCTTATTTTTATCGTCTTCTCTCTCAGCAGCGACCTATTTCGCTGCGCCTTCGGGGACGGGGAATGGAAACTCATATGGCAGTCCCTGCTCGCTGAGTACGGGTATCAGCAAACTGAAGAACGCAGGCGATACGCTTTACCTGTTGGGTGGGCAGTACGACCTCGGAAATACCAAAATCAGCAGTAAGAACGGCAGCAGCACTGCATACATCGTTATCTCAGGCTACCCGGGGGAGCAAGCTATCTTAGACTTCCGCACCACCGCCTACGGCACGCACGGTCTGCAAATTGAGAGTAGTTGTACCTATCTGCATATCAAGGACTTGACTCTGCGCTACTCGGGTAAGAACAACCTATACAACGAGGGCAGTTACTGTTTGTTTGAAAACCTCGACATCTATGGTTCGTCAGACACCGGCTGCCAGATGAAAAAAGGCGGCTACAACATCATCAAGAACGTGGACTCGCACGACAACTTCGACTACGAGTTGGACAAGTCGGGCAACCTTACGCAGTGTGACTTCGGCGGCAATGCAGACGGCTTTGCCGACAAGCAGCACAGCGGTGCCCCCAACCATTATATCGGTTGCCGAGCATGGAACAACTCCGACGATGGTTGGGACTTCTTCGAGCGCGTAACCACCTCCGAGACCATCATCGAACAAAGTATCTGCTACAAGAATGGTCCTGCCTACTATGACATGCGCAACCACCCGCGTTATCAAACAGACAAAGCGTGGTTCGACCAGTTCGCCACCCCGCGTACCGTGGTGGATGCAGACGGGAATACCGTAACCGTGTCGTTGGATAGATACCCGAACATGGGCAATGGCAACGGCTTTAAGATGGGCGGTAACTACTCGAGCCATCAGATTATGGTGCACCACTGCCTTGCTGTGGCGAACACCGTCAAGGGCTTTGACCAGAACAACAACAACGGCACGATGCGCGTCTATAACAACACCGGCTACCTCAACGGCTATGACTTCGGTTTCACAACCGCTTACGGCACCCTCAGCATACAGAACTGTCTCTCGTATAAGAGCAAGAACAACAATGCCACGCAGTCGGCAACTACCTTGGTCAACTCGTACAACAGTTGGAATATCAGCGGATTGACGGTCAGTGCCTCGGACTTCCTCTCGCTCGACACCACGCAGATTCTCGCTGCTCGCCAAGCAGACGGTTCCCTCGCGGAGGGCACACTGCTTCGCCTCGCCGCAGGCTCGCCCCTGATTGACGCGGGTACAGATGTAGGCTTGACCTATACCGGTACGGCTCCTGACCTCGGTTGCTACGAGACCGATGGCATACTCCACCCGACCATCACCTGCACCTCCGACAACAGCGAGCAGTGGCTGTTGGAAGGCGAAGAA
>CAMFEN010000214.1 GCA_945949375.1 uncultured Bacteroidales bacterium
CTATGTGATGGCGATGAACTACGACCACGCCATCGCGCAAGATGCATTCCACATGGGAGTCATCATCGTCAACCCCACCAACCTTATGCTCACGCTCAACCTCGTGGTGCAGACTTGGCAGAACACACGGCAGGAAGACAACTGCAAGAAGATACTGGAGGCGGCTAACGGCATGTACGACAAGGTATTAGGGCTGGTGGACACCTGCAACACATTGGGCTCACAACTCGACACGGCACAAAGCACCTACCGCAGAGCCATGACGCAACTGAGCGAAGGAACCGGCAATGTGCTGCGCCGCGTAATGGGACTGAAAGACATGGGTATCACCAGCACTAAGCGGCTCCGCACCCGCAAAGCCGCCAACACCGACGCCCTGCCCGACACCACAACGGAAGCGGATACCGACGCCCTGCCCTCATCGGAAGAAGAATAGCATGCGCGCCTTTTCATTAGGGACGCAGGCAACCTCCCTGCATTTGAAATAATGCGTAAATCAAGAATATGTGTAGTACTGAATATATAGATTTTGTGTGCCGACAATTGGCTCCGTTGGGCGAGGTCAAAGCGCGCAAGATGATGGGCGATTTCGTTATCTATGTGAATGGGAAGTGCGTGCTCACCGCCTGCGATGAACTCTGTTTTATAAAGCAGCACCCGTCTATTGCGCCGATGATGCAAAACGCCGAGGTAGGTGTACCCTACCCCGGCGCTAAGCCCCGCTATATTCTTGATATTGACCACGCCCCCGATGCCTGTCGCGTTATCACCACGCTATGGGAGCATCTACCATATCCCAAGAAAAAGCATTGAGCGAATAAGCATTATTGTTTTCTTCCTAACAAATCAAACAACTGCCCTGCGCGACGGATAATCACTTTTCCGTTGTGGATGTATTTCGTAGCAGAAGAGGCTACTACCACTTTCTCAACAGCCGTGGTTTCCACTGTCGTGTATGTCAAAGTTATTGTGGAGCCATAGTATGTACTTGCCACCATCGTCAGCAGCGTAACACCTTGCTCCACATCCGTAGTAATCTGCACATTACCGCTGATGATATAGTATGGATTGTACCAAATATCGCCATTCTCATCTTCTGTAAAATCCGTTTGCAGATAAGACGGATAATCGTAATACTCATCGCCACCCGGGGAAGCCATTACGGTATTGGGCAAATAGGTATCATTGATAGCATAGGTGCCATCCGCCGGTAGTTGGTTTTCAGCAAGTTCGGCAAAGAAAATGAGTTCTACTGCAATCTCTGCGTTCTCCCAATAAAGACTTGAGCACGCATAACCCATGTTTTCAGTCATATCAAGGCTCACCAATTCTTCCGGCAAGAAAGAGATTTCAAATGAAGTTGAATCCGTCGGTTCCCACTCATAGGAGTACTGATTATCTTCCTCATTACCTATTTCCACGTCCGGATTTGCGGCAAAGTACACTTCCATCGTGTAGCAACGCAGTTGTTTCACATTTTGTATCTGCAATGCTACGGAATCAATATCCACAATCACCACCACGGGATTGGCTTCTACTGCATCTTCCGAGGCATCAGCATAACTGATAGAGCCTGCCGAGACAGTGGCTGAATAATCTTTCTTGATATAACCGTTTATCACAATTGCCTTGATGGGTCTGTCTGCCGTAATGGTGAAGGTTTCACCGGCATTACAACCGAAATAGTCACTACGGTTTGCCCCTTTGGAGCAACTGACGGATACACCGCCCGTCTTAATCTCATAGGCAATATTACTATATTTTGGACCTGTACCAGCTCCTGTCGGTTTAATTACCACCGTGTCGGCATTGGTAGATTGTGCCGCTGCAGTCATTGCGAATAGTGCAGCAATAAGAAATAAGTAAAACTTTTTCATAAAAAGTAATTTAGTGTGTTTATATTATTATACGTCGAGATTCAATCTTTCGGGCGACAAAATTACTATTTTTGGATGATATGTGCAAATTTATTTGAATATTTTCCATAGATATACTAACAGCACAAATAAGCATATTATCACAAACGTAAGGTTATACACTTTTTATTTGCATATATCGTTTTTTTTCCGTATCTTTGCAGCCGATTTCTTTTGGCAAACTTATGCTTTCCACAGCGAATACGAGCGATTACACAGCCTTGATGGCACGAAGGATACGGCGTATCCTGCTTGTTTGCAACAATTACGACAGTTTTGCGCTGGAGGAAGACGGGCATATTGATGTGCAGATAGCGCAAGAGTACGCTGAACTCAACTTGAGCAATCCGCCCGCTATCCTCCGCGCAGAGACCACCGGTGAAGCCTTAGGGCGACTCGGGGAAGGATTTGACCTGGTTATCATCGTGAGCAACGGGGCACACGGCGTTTTTGACGATGCGGAGAAGATGAAGACGATGGCACCGGAGACACCGATAGTGTTGCTGTCTGCCTTCTCGAAAGTCGCATTTCAACAAATAGAGCACTCGAGCGCGTCGCCCATTGACTACTTCTTCTGCTGGAACAACTCGGCAGACCTGATTATCGCCATCATCAAACTTTTAGAGGACAAACTGAATGCAGAGCACGACATCCTGACGGAGGGTGTTCGTGCTATTATTTTGGTGGAGGACTCCGTTCGCTACTACTCTACCTACCTGCCGCTGTTGTACAAGTTGGTGCTGCAACAGAACAAGATAGCGATACAAGACGCACTGAACGAGAAGCAACAGATAGTGCGGAAACGGGCACGGCCGAAAGTGCTGATGGCGACCTGTTTGGACGAAGCGATGAGCCTATATAATAGGTATAAGCAGAATATCATCGGCGTGATTTCCGACATTGGTTTTGTGCGCCACAAAGGCGACCCCGCCGAGAGCGAGCAGTTGGACGCAGGGTTGGAATTATGCCGCCTGATACGGCACGACAACCCGACGATGCCTTTCCTGTTGCAGAGTTCGCAAGAGAGCATGCGGGCAATGGCAGAGCAGATGCATGTGGGCTTTATCGTGAAGAAAAGCAAGACGCTAACGCAAGAGTTAAGCGACTATATCGGTCGTGAGTTCGGTTTCGGCGACTTCGTAGCCATAGACCCTCGCACCCATGAGGAGATAGGGCGGGCGCATGACTTGGAGGCGTTTGAGCACCTGATAGCGCGTATCTCGCCCGAGGCTTTCCGCTACCTGAGCGACAATAACTATTTGAGCAAATGGCTGTTTGCGCGCGGCTTGTTCGCCATCGGTCAGCAGGTGAGCCCGCTAACCATCAAAGATGAAAGCGACATCGAGCGCGTGAGACATATCAATGTGAAGACCATCCACGACTACCGTATCAATCAGGCGCAGGGCGTGGTGGCGAAATACCATCCCGAGAGTTACAACGACCCCATCTGGTTCGCGCGTTGCGTCAACGGGGCATCA
>CAMFEN010000215.1 GCA_945949375.1 uncultured Bacteroidales bacterium
CATTGTAGATGGTTACGCCTTCGGTGACTTCCCTGTCTCCTTCTTTGACTATTATACGTGCATAGTCGTTGCCGTCGGCAGTGCAGTTGTAGCGGTCAGAAGAGAGCGTGACACCTGTAGTACTGGCGACATCCAAAGCAACTGCCCATGCTGCAGCGTTTTCTTTGTCGTAGAGTTGAAAGTAATCACCGCTTTTTAACGGAACGCCCAACACCATGTATTCGGTGAAAGAAGTATTTCCGGTGTTCAGCGTGCCGGCAAAATAGGTGGTACCGTTCACCAAAATGCCATAGGATTCGGCCTGCAGTGTGATACAGGTAGCCAACATTACAAATAAAAAACTAAATTTTTTCATGTCGTATTGATATTAAAAGTTAAACATTTATTTTTTCTGCCTACTCTGTTTTTATCGGATTTTCGGCATTCTCCGCAGCACCGGGAAAATGGTTGGCGTGTGCGCATAAAAAGAGCGTGGTGCTTCATCTGCTTTATTTGAGTCTTTCTCGGTCCTGAACTACCTCACTCTTCAAATTATAACGAACAAAAGCCCACGCTTTCGCGTAGACGTCAAATCAGCTTTGTTCTTGAAGAGTGTTTTTGAATTGTTCAGGTTCAGAAAAACTCAAGGTTTAGCTTATAACGCTATTTTCTATATGTCAGTTTTCAAGATGCGCACACGAAACGTGTTCGTGCTTCTATTCCATAGGCAAAAAAATGTTTTTTGTCGGTTGTTTTTCGATTATCGCTGCAAAGATAGTAAAAATAGTGTAAAGTGCAAAATAGTGCAAAAGTTTAAAGTTTAAGGTAGGGGTAAATCTACAATTTCTACTACCCCTAAATCCCCTAAAGGGGACTTTCACTCCCATAAAAACACCGACAATAGCCCCCTTCAGGGGGTTGGGGGTCAAACATAATTTAGCGAGTAAAAAAACAACAAGAAGCAAGGAAAAAAATCCTCACTCCTCGTTACTACAATGTTCTTGTCCTTTCATTTCTTTTGCTTGACCAAAAGAAACGAAACAAAGAAAAGTCAAGACTGTGGCGGCTGCGTTGCCAAAAATTTGTCGTTTCGGTGTCGGCTAAATCAAACTCGCTGCGCTCAAACAGTGATTTAGCATTTCGACACGCTCCACTCGATTTTTGACACACCCGCCAAGGTCGTTTTTTTTGTTAGAGAAAGATTTTTTTCGGCTCGCAGCCCATGCAAGTTTTTTGCGCGGGATTAAGTCCCCTTCAGGCCCGCCTACCGCAGGTAGAGAATTTGAGGGTAAAACATAATTTAGTGAGCAAAAAAAACGAACAAGGAGCGAGGAAAAAAAATTCCTCGCTCCTCGTTACTAATTGTACGTCCCTACAAATTATTTAACGATAACTTTTTGTGCAGCGTTCTCGGTTTTTACAACGTAAACACCATACAGTGAGCCGTTTAGGCGCGTTACATCGCGGCCGAGCAGGTCGTAGATGCGGAACTCGCCGTTGCAAACGATGCGGCCGTCAACTGCATAAATTTGCGGTGCCGTTACCGCTTCCATCGCAGTGGGGGTATTATTAATTCGGGTAATCGTCAAATCGTAACTTCCGGGAGCATAATTTACTGCCACATAATAGGTAGTTGCAGCCTCTAAATCGTAGGTCGGCGAAGTTGTAATGTCCGTGTAGTCGCTCTCGCTCTTGGTTGTATTGACGTACAGATTGCCCGCTGTCAGTTGCGTGCTGCTGAATTGATACGAACCGGTTTCGGACGGGGTAAACTCATACCATACACGCGGAGCGCTCACTTCAAATTCGTTTGTGCCGACTTCAAGCGTTGTATCCAACTTTTTAATCGTCAAGGAATATGTGCCCGGAGCATAACTTACTGCCACATAATAGATGTTGTCTGCAGTCAACTCATATACCGGAGCATACGGAATGTATCTTGAGTCGTCGGTAGCGTTCTTGTTCTTAACAACATAAAGATATCCGCCTTCTAAATCCGTGCTGCTGAACTGATACGAACCGGTTTCGGTGGGTGTAAACTCATACCATAATCTTCCGGTAGTGGACACTATTATTTCATTATCGCCGGTTTTAAGCGTTGAATTTAACTTTTCAATCGTCAGGTCGTACTCACCCGGAGCGCAATACAAATAAACATAGTAGGTAGTTTTGGCGCTTAACTCATAGCTAGGAGAGTACGACATACTTTGCATGTTATTGATTGTCATTTCCGTATTGACACAGATACTTCCGAGTATCGTTTTACTGCTAAATCGATAGTTGCCGTCAGCCTCCGGCGTAAACTCATACCATATAGGAGGTTCATTTGATGTGGTAATTGTATTGGTACCTACTATCAGTATGCCGTAAGTATTGGTGTAAACCTCATCTCTATAATAGACCGGCAATCCGCCAAGGACAGGGTAATCTTGCTTGCCTGTACCGGAAAGGGTCTGTCCCCATGCGCCAGTAGATTGCTGACCATTAAGCATCCATGCCCCCTCGCCGCTCTTCAGGTTTTCCGAGTTCAATCCCACTATATTACTTTCTCCTGTTATAGTTGCTTTATAATATTTCTTTCCGATCGCTTGAACAGTTTGCTCCGCATTATTGAAATATATCTTGGCATCGCTATTGTAGAGGACATGGCCCTGTATGGTCAATTTTTCATTTACATATCCCACGACAAGACCACAATTTGGATTGGTTGATCCACAAGTTACATTGCCTGATGTAAACACATTATTTAATGTTATATTTACTATATAGCCAACGATTCCGCCAATATTAACAGATCCCTTCACGTCTCCATAGTTAGCGCAGTTGGTGATTGACATATCTGTTGCTGCGTAACCGCAAATGCCGCCAATCATTGTGTTACTTCCTACGATGGGTATTCTGTTGACGCAGTTTGATATCTTAGTAGCCGCAGCATTTCCCACAATTCCCCCGACATAATGAGTTCCATTAATGCTACCGCTGTTCACCGTGATTCCACTAATGTCAGTCTTACTTGCATAACCTGCGAGCACACCAGAATAATTTGCTGTCGATGTGATGTTGACATTCTCAAATATTATATCCTTGATAGAGCATCTGACATAATCATTTAACATGTATCCAAACAATCCGGAATTCTCTGCAGAAGTATTGATATAAAGTTTGGAAATGGTTTTGTTGTTACCATCGAAAGAACCATGCCAAGGGTTGGAACTCTTGGAAATAGGCTCCCAACTCAGTTCTTCCACGCCTTTACTTTCATCAGCTGCATGGCACACCTTGCTCATGTCAATGTCTGCTTCCAGACGTGCGCAGGCTGTTGTATTACCATTGTTTACGAGTTTGGCAAACCAGAGCAGATGGCAGGCACTCGTCAGCTTATAGGGCGAAGCCTCTGTACCCTCACCTGT
>CAMFEN010000216.1 GCA_945949375.1 uncultured Bacteroidales bacterium
TCGTGCATTAACACGAAGGTTTGTTGTCTGTCGGCAATGGTAGGTCTGAAGGAAGGCGGAAGACAGACTGGCGTAACTATTATGGAAGATTGAGAAGCCTGTGCATATTGCGGCATGTGGATAGGTGCTGCAAAGCGTGATTGAGCCTGATAGCCCGAACTCACATATTGGTATGGTTGGTATAGTCGCACCGTATGCGAGAAACTCACATTGAGACTATCGAGTTGCAGTTTGCCGAACTCGGTGGCAGAAACTGCCGTGGTGAAACTATATAGCAGCAGAAATATGTGCAAACGTTTCATATATATATTTGACAATTTACATTTTTTTTGTGCCAACTGCCGGCAGGCGAGACGCCTGCGTTGCCGGTGGGCGTCTGCGTACCCGAGCATAGGGGTTGTGTTAGAACACTGTTACTTTTGCTTGTTGGGTGTTGTTTGCGTGCGTGATTTCTACAATGTAGATACCTTGTTGCAGTCCGGTGAATTGTTGTCTTTGTACATTTTGCGCGGAAGCAACTAATTGTCCTGCCATGTTGTACACTTGCACTTCGTCAGCCGTTTGTGAGGAATTGACCATAATGGTTGCCCTTGCAGGTGAGTAAACTACCGTTCTCACTTCTGTGCAACTATTGTTGTCGGAAGGTGTGTCTCCCGTTGCGGATGCGCGTCGTAGATAGTATTTGCCTGCCTGTTCGCCGTCTGCAATGTATAGTTGCAAGGGGTGATTATTGCTGATAGTTGTGGCGATATCATTGATAGCATCGTATAGTTCCACTTCATCGCCGAGGGCTTCTATATTGTTGCAAACGATGGTAGCGGATGCAGAGACATATAGCGGAAGGTTATCCAGTTCGGCGATAGAGTTGATTCCTACTAATTGTGTCCCCGCGATGGTCCCCAAGCAGAATGCGGACTTGTGGATATCAAAGAGAGGTGCATCCTCTTTCTTACGGAAATCGTTGTCTGCATATTCATCTACGACAATGAGCGTGGATGTTTGGTAGGTGCCATCGTTGGCAGTAATGCTGACGACAGGGTTATCCTCCACTCTGGCGGGTGCGTGGAGCGAGGCACCTGCTATTTGCAATTCCGACACATTGGCAGCAAACATATGCGGAGTGAAACTAATTTGCAGTCGGTCGTTTTGCGATGAGAGCAGGATATTGTCGTCATGCTCGATATGTTTTGTTTGATGGAACACGCCATTGGTGCCGTCGCCAATGTAGAAGCCATCGGAACTGCTGCTTGGGTTGGCGTTCAAGTGGGATATCTGTAGTTGGTTTCCGGATAGTGTCCATGTCTTTGCAGTTTTATCCCAAACCATTTCAATTGTTTTTCCGCGTCCTTTGGTGTAGAAGAAATAGTTAGCAGAGGTGTTGTTGGCATCTTGCTCGTTGACCAACTGTGCCTCGGGAATAGTGAGGTGGTACTTACCATCGCTGAACGTAATTTTTCCCACGACGGGGGTGTTGGTGCAATTAGGATAGAGTCCGTCAATTAGGACATGGTCGTAGTTGCCTAATATACGTTCGATGGTGATGCTTTGGTATGTACCGATTGCCACGCCGCCTTGTGGTGTACCCGTTATAGAAGACACATTGGCTTCGTATTTACCTTCTATCTCGGAGTAGATAAAAGGTTCTTCATGCTCCTCGAAGGTCTTGCTTGCTGACAGTTGGTCATATACGAAGAAAGATTCGCACTCTTCTTGCTGATTCTGTTGGAGTCCCATAGGTGTAGAGTTTTCATCTCCTTGGTCTTTTCGGTAGGTAGGCTTATTTTTATTAGAATATAAATTGTGCTCTTCGGAGTAAATTACGAATGGTCGTCGCAAAGTGAATTTTGCTATACCATTGACCACATCTACGGTATAGTCGAACACGATATCCGAATTGGCATTGGTTACCTTTTTTGTTTGTGCTTGGTAATTGATAGTATTAAAGATTGGATATTTGACTGTTTTATAAGTGAACCAATCGGTGAATGCCAACTTATCGTCATCGCATCCGTATATACGCAAGATACGGTCGCCGTTTTCCCAACTATTATTATCAACATAGGTTACGGCGGTACCGGCTTGTATGGTGAGTGTTTTCTTTTGCGGGTTGATGGTACCCCAGACATACCCTCTGCCTACGAAGTTACCGATTCTTACACGATATACATCATTAGGGTCGGTAGCAATAGAGAAGACGAAGTCTCGGGTCAGTTCATCGGGTTTTCCGCCTGCCATACCATCTTTTATGATAGTGCTACTTCCATTTACTTTTTGGAAAGGTACTCCATAGTATCGATATGTACCGCTGAAGTTACCGATAAGGTGTGGCTCTGCGGATGTTATCTTGCTTTCTCCCGCCATAATCATGAATGCTTCGTTGGGTGCAATCATCGTTTCCTGTGCTTTCTTATCTACTTCAGTACCGGAAGGCAACGTAACCACTCCATTGGGGTCTATCTGCACTGCTTGCGGTTCGGCTTTGAAAAGTTTGCCTCCGCCGGAACTCAAGTAGAAATAAACGGTTTGTTTTCCGTGTCTGTTGTCGCGAGCAATGGGAGTATGTTTGTATAGGAAGGGCGTAGTGGTCATATTCTCAACATTCGTTTTGAGGAAGTTGAAGATGCTGAGATATGCTTGTCCGATATTACCGATGACGAATGCCGGCTTTGTCGCTCCTGCGTTTCTGCTGAAGACGAAGTTGGCATATCCTCGGTTGGTGTTAGTGTTATCGAAAGCGAGTCGGTATTGGTGTTCATCTCGCACAATGGCAGCTGTTTGCGAAACGATTTTTCCTTCTTTTTCGCTGAAATAATCGTATTGTGTTTCACCGGATGGGAAGTGGAAGGTAGCGTAGTCGGCATCGTTGTCGTAGTCCATCCAGATATCGAAGCCTTGTCCTTCTTCGTATTTGTATTCCATGCTATTGTATGGTGCTTCCCATTTGCTCTGCACGCTATGTGTGGTTATTCCCCCGTATGGGTCTAATGTTTGGAATGTGCTGGCATAGAGGCTTTGGTAAGTGGCATGTGTAGTACGGTTTCTGCCGCCTTCATCTAAAGTACCCTCTACGACATTGGAAAGCATAGCCGGCGTGAAATGGGTCCATTCTCCGCCTTGCTCAGCCGTAAAGAAGTCTCCGGCGTATGTATCTCTCAAAGGGGGTGTGATTCGCACATATCGGTTAGCGGGTACTTTGACATCGACAAAAGCCTTGTTGTAGTTGAGCAAGTATTGCCCTCCTAATCGTGCTCCTGCCTCCAAGTAAATACAGTTGCAATAGCAGTTGCCCGTTACGATATTGGGATATATGCTTGCTCCGGCAGGAATAATCACATTGTTAGACTGCATAGGCACAGCATTGGAAGTAAATGTGCTTCCGTTGT
>CAMFEN010000217.1 GCA_945949375.1 uncultured Bacteroidales bacterium
CAAAAATCTTTTTGCTTCCTGAGTTCACGTCAATAGCGAAGAGTGCCTCGGTGCGGTCGATGATCAGGTAGCCGCCGTGCTTGAAGCCAACCACGCGCCCTAAGCCTGTTTTCATCTGTCGAGTGATGTCGAACTTGTCAAAGATCGGTTGTGTCCCTTCGTAGAGTTTCACAATTTTTGCGCTCTCCGGCGCAACAAGTTCCAGATACTGTCTAACCTCATCGTAAACGTCTTGGTCGTTGATCTGAATAGAGGTGAAATCGGGCGACAATACATCACGAATGATACCGATAGTGCGACCTATTTCCGCACTTACAAGGCTGACGGGTTCTTTCTTCTGGAGCGATTTGACGGTGTCTTCCCAGCGTTGCACGAGCAGTCGCAATTCGTTGTCCAACTCCGCGGCGCGCTTGTCTTCCGCTACGGTACGCACGATGATGCCAAAACCTTGGGGCTTAATAGAGAGTAGCAACTGCTTGAGTCGCGAACGCTCTGCCTCCCGTTTGATTTTTTGGCTCACCATCACACCGTCCGCAAAAGGTATGAGCACCATGTTGCGTCCTGCAATGCTGATTTCTGCCGTCAGGCGCGGTCCTTTGGTGTTGATGGGCTCTTTGGTTACCTGTACGAGAATAGGGTCACCCACCTTCAGCACATCGGCTATCTGCCCTTCTTTGCCCACCTCGGGCTCGCGTTTGATTTTGTCCGTTGCCGGCACTTTTCTTCTGTCCGACACCGCTTTCGTTACATACGAGCGCAGTGTACGGAACTGTGCACCCAAATCCAAGTAATGGAGAAAAGCTTCTTTCTCATAGCCTACATCCACAAAGACTGCATTTAGCGCGGGCATCACTTTCTTCACTCGCCCGTAGTAGATATTCCCAACTGCGAAGTTGTCTTGATTCCGCTTCTCGCGGTTCACCTCTTGCAAGCGGTCATCCTCTGTTAGCGCGATAGCAATCTCTTGTGGCTGTACATCCACAATTAATTCGCTTTTCATACTACATAGATAAATAAAATTTGTTCAATAGAGTTCAATGGTAGTGCCTCATTTCTACAAGTCAGCAACTACCCTGAACAATATTGAACATACACGCTAAATCGTCTTACTTATGCTTATGACGATTCTTGCGCAAACGTTTTTTACGCTTGTGAGTAGACATCTTATGTCTCTTATGCTTCTTTCCGTTTGGCATAATTGTTAGTTATTAAATGGTTAATTATTATGTTGTTTTCGTAAGTATTTTTATTAACGTACTTCCTTAGCGAAATCGCGGGAAGCCTTGAAAGCAGGAATCTTATGCTCGGGCACTTCTACGCTGGTGTTAGCAAGGATGTTGCGTGCAATTTTGGCAGCGCGCGTCTTCGTTGTGAATGTGCCGAAACCGCGGAGATATACGTTCTCGCCGTTTGCTACTGTTTTCTTGATGTTGCTCATCGCCGACTCCAGTATATGACCTATCGATTTCTTGTCATAACCGGTTTTGATCGAAATTTCCGTGATAAGTTCTGCTTTTGTCATAACAGTTAATGATTTTATTGCGTTAGTTACCTTGATTTTGTCTGTTGGGTCGACCTCGTTATGTTCGAAGTGAGCTTGCTTTTCGACAGGATTTTCCCGTAGCCGTTCTTCTTTCCGCGAAAATCGGTGCAAAGTTACTATAAATTATTGAAATACAAAAGTTTTTTGCGAAAAAAATTGCTTTTTTGTGCATTTTTTTGTAATTTTGCGCCCTAAAACACTGAAATTTATGCAAACCTCTCTACTTCATAAGGCTCTTTATCGTTGGTATGAGCAGAATCATCGTGTGCTGCCTTGGCGAGATTCGGATGACCCCTATGCCATTTGGATTTCCGAAATTATTTTACAACAGACGCGAGTCGCGCAGGGAATGGACTATTACATGCGGTTTATACAACGTTTCCCTAATGTGCGAACACTGGCTGCTGCCGACGAAGATGAGGTGCTTCGTTACTGGCAGGGGCTCGGCTACTACTCTCGCGCCCGCAATTTGCACAAAGCGGCGAAGATGATAGTGGAGCAGGGCTGGTTGCCTTTTCCTCAGACTTTCGAACAGATACGCTGCCTCCCCGGCGTGGGCGACTATACGGCGGGGGCGATAGCATCCTTCGCTTACAACATGCCCTTTCCCGCAATGGACGGCAATGTCTATCGAGTAGTAGCGCGGCTGTTCGACTGCGATATACCTTTCGACACCACGCAGGGGAAGAAACATTTCCACCAACTGATAGAACAGATATTAGACAGGACGAATGCGCGACTATTCAACTCCGCCGTGATGGAGTTTGGCGCACTCTATTGCACGCCGTCGTTGTGTCAATCCGAAAACGAGGTGAGCCGTTGTACTCTATGTCCCATACGGGTGCATTGCCTTGGGTATAAGCACCATACAGCGGAAATGCTGCCTGTGCGCAAGCCCCGTCCCCAACTGCGAGACCGCTACCTGAACTATTATATATATGTTTCTCGTGCGCACGTGGGAGCAGAGCCGCAGACGCTAATTCGCCATCGGACGGAAAAAGATATATGGCAGCACTTATATGAGTTTCCTTTGCGTGAGACGCAGGATGCATTGCTGCCGCCCGATTCATTCTCGTTTAATGAGGAACTTTCCATTAGGCTTATCGGACAGAAGGGCATCGTATATCGCGATTTTACCCACGTTTTGTCGCACCAACGCTTGCATGCACGTTTCTTTTACGTACCCGTAGAGACCCTCCCCGCCATTCCCGACACAATCACTATCTCTTGGTCGCACTTAGACGACTACGCTTTCTCTCGCCTAACACTAAACGCTTTGTCCGCACTCACTCACGCGTAACACCTGTACACTCCTTGTCTCCATGCTGTCAATTACGGCAACGACACGGCAACGACACGGTAACGACGCGGTAAAAAGAAGAATTTAAGAGCCGTAAAGAATCCTTCAAGGAGGTGTGGCCTCCAAGTCGCACCAAAGGGTGCGTAGGTGTCCCTGCCTGTAAAAACGCACTCTCTAATCATACGAAAAGAGGCTGTCTAACTTCACTTGTTAGGCAGCCTCTTTTTACTTATTATCATCTCAATACGATTGCAGGCTATTGAGTTCGTTGTAGGTCTCAAGGGCTTTGCGCAAAACGAGCATGGCGCGTCCGAGGTCTTCCTTGCAGAGGATATATGCCATGCGCACTTGTTTCTTGCCCTCCTCGGGGTTGGTGTAGAAACCACTGCCGGGTGCCATCATCACCGTCTGACCCTCGTATTGGAAATCGGTCAAACACCACTCGCAGAATTTATCCGTATCGTCCACCGGCAGTTGCACCATCGGGTAGAATGCACCCATAGGCGTGGGAGCAAAGACCCCGGGAATCTGGTTCAGT
>CAMFEN010000218.1 GCA_945949375.1 uncultured Bacteroidales bacterium
TCAGAGTCGGCACTATTTAGTCTTTCATCTTTTATCCTTACTCCTTTATCCCACATGAACTCCACTACATCGTAGTTCTCTACATCCTGTACGTCGAGCATCATCGCTTGGATACGCTGCCGCACTATCTTATTCACCTCGCGTTGTGCGGTACGCGGCTTGGTCTTATAGAGTTCGTAGTAAGGTTGCAGATGCACGGGCTCGCCGAAGCGATAGAGCGCCTCGGTCTTTGCCTCGAAGTAGTCGGAGTAGTGGTTGCAGCAGGGCACTATCACGATGTCTTTCTCGAAATTTGCTTTCTCTGCTGCCTGAAACGCCAACCGCGTGTAACCGAAGGAGAACTCGCCGAGGTAGTGCTTGTCTTGGTGTCCACCCTCGGGGAAGATAATCAGTCGGTTGCCTTCTAATAGTTTCTGCTCCGTGGTGGCAAGCATCGCCTCGTTCTTCTGTAGCGCCTCCGCGCCGTCGAAATTCAGGCGAAAGGCAGGCACGAGTCCTAACCAGTTGAAGAATTTATCCGCAAGCGGGCTGTTGCCGAACTCATCTCCGCGCGCTACCACGTAGGGATGGCTCTCGTTCTCTAATCCTAACAAGAGCAGCAACGGGTCGCAAGCGCAGTTTTGGTGGTTCGATGCAAACACCACGGGAACACCCTGCTCGGGGATGTTCTCTTTGCCAATATAATAGACTTTCTTATAGAAGACGCGGCTGTGCAGGAAGCGCACATAGTGCTTAAACACACGGTATCCAATGCCGCCTCGGGGGATGGGTTGTTGTTCTTTCATACGCAAAATTCCGCAAATCGCCGGCAAAGGTACGGCTTTTTGTCGGAAAAACCAAAAAATCGAAAAAATGGTCAATTTATTCCGAAAAATTGCTAATTACCTCCGATGCCAACTCCCAATCGTTATCGCAACTGCAACATGCTCCATCCGTTTCGTTGGTTGTGTCCTACTACATGCAATCCCACTTTCTCTGCGGCGGCGATGAGGGTGGGGACGTCCTGCTCGTAGAAGCCGCTGAGCCATACCTCTTTGGATAGTTGGGCGTAGAGCGGGAGTTGGCTGAGGAGGATGTTGCGGTGGATGTTCGCAAGGATAAGGTCGAAGGATTGGACAATTTGACAATTTACAATTTGACCATTTGCAATTTGGTCTTTCAGCCCCGACATATCGGGGCGCACCCGGGCATCGGCGAGGGTTTCGAGGGTGCCTTGCAGGGCGCAGATGGTTACGCCGTTGCGTGCGGCGTTCTCGCGGGTGTTCTCCACGCTCTTGTCGTCGATGTCGATGGCGATGACGGAGTCTGCGCCTCGCTTGGCGGCGAAGATGCCGAGGACGCCCGTTCCGCAGCCGTTGTCGAGCACGCAGCAGCCCGTCAGGTCGCGCTCCATGAGGGCATCAATCATCATGCCCGTGGTCTCGTGGTGTCCTGCGCCGAACGCACAATGCGGGATGATAAGCACGTCCATGGGCAGTTGCTCGGCGGTGTGTTCGCTCTCCCAAACGGCATTCCAGTTCTCGTCGGGGCATTCCTCCACCGACAGCAACGACACACCCTCGGTCTGCGCTACCAACGCCTGCAAGGCGGGGATGTCTAAATGGGCAGTGGGGATGTAGGCACTTAGGAATTGGACAATTTGACAATTTACAATTTTACAATTGACCATTTGACAATTGTCGTTGTCGGAGGGGGTGTCCTCTATGGTGTCAAAACCAATGTCGCACAGGGCTTGTGCGAAGATATCTGCTTGCCATTGCTCGGCAAAAGAGGTCTGAAAATGGGCTACGGAGTATTGCATAGTAGGATGAAGGATTTTGTTTGGATAAAGGATAAAAGATTTTCTTTGGATGAAGGATACAGGACACAGGATAAAAGACTTATTACATTCGTCTGTTGAGGATGAAGGATAAAGGATAAAATATGGAGGAGCAGTCTCCTTCTCTGTAACAATCCTATAATTCTCGTGAGCGTCAGCGAGCAGGATTATACCCCCTTGCAGCGGGCTACGCCCTTGCAGAGATTGGAAGGATTTTATGCGGAGTAGTTGTAAATTTCAAATCCTCTGCAATAATCCCAAGAATCTCGTGAGCGTCAGCGAGCAGGATTAAAAACACCCCTTGCTGCGGGCTGCGCCCTTGCAGAGATTGGAGGGATTTTGTCGGAGTAGTTGTAAATTTCAAATCCTCTGCAATAATCCCAAGAATCTCGTGAGCGTCAGCGAGCAGGATTAAAAACACCCCTTGCTGCGGGCTGCGCCCTTGCAGAGATTAGGAAGGATTTTATGCGGAGATAGACTAAGTCAACAGACGATGGTAATATGTCTTTTATCCTGTGTCCTTCATCCTTTATCCAAAGAAAGTCTTTTATCCTTTATCTTTTAGCGAGCGCAGCGAGCGGTCCTTTATCCCTTCCGATATTCCCGCGGTCCTACGCCTTCGTGGGTGCGGAAGAACTTCCCGAATGCCGACTGGTTGCTGAAGCCCAGTTCATAACTAATCTGCGAGATGGTCTTGTCTTCGTTCTGCAGGCTCTTGCGGGCATGCAGCATCAGTTTGTCGGCAATTATCTCGATGGCGGGCTTTCCGGTAACGCTCTTCACGCAGGCAGACACATAGCGTGCCGTCAGGTGCAGCCGGTCGGCGTAATAGCCCACGGAGTGCTCCTCGCGGTAGTGGCTTTCCAATAGTGCCATGAACCGCGCGCTGACCTCCTCCTCCCGCGTCTGCGGCTGACCGTTGTACGGCAGCAGGTAGTAGGCAAAACCGTAGATATACGCCTTGATGATATAGTAGATGGTCTGCTTCTGATACGGGTTGTTGTTATGCGAAAGGGACATGCGCAGGACCCCTAATGCCGTCTCCAGCGACGACAGCGACTCGCCCTCGAGGTGCACCAGCGGCTCACGACGCAGGTTCAGGAACATCTGATAACTGTTCTTCAGGTTCAGATACTCGATGTACGCGCGCGACATCAGCACCACGCGCGCCTCGAAGTCCTTGCTCAGCCCCAAGCGCTGCACCCGCTGCTGCTGAATAATCACCAGCATGTCGTTCGCCTGCACATGGTAAGCCACGCTGTCTATCAGGAAGTCCGCCTCGCCGCAGGTTACCAGCGCCACGCACACATGGTCCACCTCATAGGTGATGCCGCGGTCGAACAGCGAGTGCGTCTTGTCCAGCAACACCACATCATCGTCCAAGCACAGCGTTCCCATGCTCCGATACTGATTGGCAGATAGTCGTGTTACGTCCATATAGGTTAGGATAAAGGAATTTCTTTGGATTAAGGATTAAGGACACAGGATGAAAGACTGTCCGGGTGCGCAGGCGTCCCCGCCTGCTTCGCCTCCATTAAGCCCATTAAAGGTCGTTTAAAC
>CAMFEN010000219.1 GCA_945949375.1 uncultured Bacteroidales bacterium
CACGGGCGTTCGTTGGCAAAATACTGTGCCTCAGGATATTGCGCTGCATATTCCTTGATACGTCCGCGGCGGATGTTCTTCAGTTGGAACACAAAGTTCAGTTTCTCCTCGGTTAGTCCCTCGGGGTCGTAGATGAAGCCGTTGCTATCACTCAGCGTCAGCACTTTTGCACCTAATCGCATAGATTTCTGCGCGGCATACTGCGCCACGTTGCCCGAGCCGGAGATGCAGACGCGCTGTCCCTCGAACGACTTGCCGCGGGTAGCCAGCATCGCCTCTGCAAAGTAGCATGCGCCGTAGCCTGTAGCCTCGGGGCGCATCTTGCTGCCGCCCCAGCATAAGCCTTTGCCCGTGAGCGTGCCGGTGAACTCATCGCGCAGGCGTTTGTACTGCCCGAAGAGGAATCCAATCTCGCGTCCGCCCACGCCTATGTCTCCTGCAGGTACGTCGGTGTCCTGCCCGATATGGCGTTGCAGTTCGGTCATGAAACTCTGGCAGAAACGCATCACCTCGGCGTCAGACTTGCCACGCGGCGAGAAGTCGGAGCCACCCTTCGCGCCGCCCATCGGCAGCGTGGTGAGCGCGTTCTTGAAGGTCTGCTCAAAAGCAAGGAACTTCATGATACTCAGGTTCACACTCGAGTGGAAACGGATACCGCCTTTGTAGGGACCGATGGCAGAGTTCATCTGCACGCGGAAGCCGCGATTGACCTGCACCTCGCCTTGGTCGTCCACCCACGGCACGCGGAACATGATCACGCGCTCGGGCTCAACCATGCGCTCCAGTACTTTCTGTTCGCGCAGATACGGATAGGCGAACACCATCGGTGCTACGCTCTCCAACACTTCTTTCACTGCCTGATGAAACTCCAATTCACCCGGATTCTTACGCACCAATTCAGCCATAAATTGGTCAACGTACTGCTTAACTTGTTTGTCCATAAAATATACCTTAAAAATAAGACTATTGGTCTTTTGCTTGCTTGTCCCAGTGTGTCGGAAAAATCGGGTGCAAAGATACTGCTTTTTTTTGATATATGCAATATATTTGTGCAAAAAGTTATATTATTGTTCGTTTTTCTTACTATTTGTTTTGCTTGATGGCGCCAATAGATGGTTTTGTACACTCAATCAAATATCTCGGAAAGAAATCTTAAGGTATTCTTAAGCCAAATCCTGCACAAAAGCAGTACATTTGTATCCAAAGAGAAAGGACAAATCAGCATGAAAGCAAAAATACAAGCTTTCCTAAGGCGATTTTCGTTTCGTACGGGCGTTATTGTGTTGGTGCTATGTGTGCCGTGCTACATCATCAGTTTTGCACAAATGGCACTTCCCATCCGTGTTGAACTAAAAGGGGTGCTATGGTTTATCTTTTTGGGTCTTGCCAAGAGTTTTCAGTACGGAGGTCTCACTATCATTGGCGTAGATGGTGTCAAGCGCTTGAAGGCGTATATTTGCAAGAAACGCTAATGACAGAACATAAATCCGATATAGAATCTCGGACCCGTGGGTTGCACAATGGCTTGTTTGTGCCATGCGAGCATCCAATCTAAACGGACTGTGAGGTGCACTTTGGAGGTCATACACCAATCGATACCCGCATAAGGACTGATATAGAAGAAACTTTTTTTGTGAAATATCGCATGCTCTTCTTCGTTCCAATCGTTCTCATTACCTTCTACGATATAGAGCGAGCGCATAGCTCCGCCTCCTATGGTGCCGCCCACGTATGGCCACACCTTTTCCAACCGCCAGCAGGCATCTGCCAGTACGCCGCCCCAACCTGTCCGAATATAACTTCCTGACTGTAGAGTGGAATGGTAACTGGTGGTGGAGGCATTCATGGTGGACGTGAAGCCCTCGCTGCCAATGCGCAGATGTTTCCATAGATGTACCCTGACCGCGCCGCCTATACCAAACGTTGCCCCTTGTAGTTCCTTATCCAAAGGGGAGAGTCTGTCTTTCCCGAACAAATAGCCCGTGTGCACCATCATCCCGCCTGAATAACCTTGATAAACCTTGTCTTGCGAGGTGCTTGCTTGCAGACGGACGCAAGCGAAAAGCAATAAAAAGAAAAGTGATACCTTGTGCATAGTCAATAATTTCTGCAAAGGTATCACTTTTACGGTATATATTGCTTAAATCTGTCTTAAGATTAGAGGCAGACAATGGGAATCTTTAGTTCATTTATCGTCCCGTTGATATCTATTTTGAATGTAAAGTGGCTGATACTGAGCACCGTGGATATGCATAGATAGCCGGGTTGGGCGGTTGGCAACAACATCTGTAGTATCGCGTCCAACATGCGTCGAAATGTGTCGGGATGTTCGCGTATATCGCTTACGAACGGGTCTAAATGCAGTTGAGGCACCAGCGCTTTCTCCCGCAGGTCTGCCTCATGCGTATACAGCCATTCCACGATAAGTTCTTGTATATTAAATGTATATCCACCTTGCTTATCGCCGGAATGATAACAAATTCCCGTTCCGCGGAAAGTCTCTATTGGTTCTTGGAGCGAAAGCCCTAATTTGCGCCTTATCGCGTTTAGGTGTACATCAATAGTGCCTGTATCGTACTGAAAGCGTATGCCCCATACCGTATCCAATATCTCATCGCGTGAGCATATCCGGTTGGCATTGCAAATCAGGTGCTGCAGTAGTGCGAACTCCAATCGCGTCAGTTTGACGTTCTTCCCGCGATATTGGGCGGTTTGGTTATTGGAGTCAAGTGCGATGGGCATATCGAAGATATTCTATTGGCACATCCTTTTTTATGATTGTATATTCTTTATGATTTTATCTGCATCTTCCTGCTTTTTGAGGCTGGCGCTGTGGATGATGTCGTAGATACCTTTAATGGTCTCGGCGTCTATCTTGTGTTGCTCTCCCCATGCGATACGGTCGCTGACCATCTGCTCGTAGCGCGTGGGTTGGTAGCACGGTACTTCAAAGCAATGCTTCCATATCCCCAGCATCTTGCTGACCTGCATGCGTTGGGCAATTAGGTCCCACAGTTGGTCGTCTATCTCGTCTATCTGTGCGCGGTACCATGCCAGCGCTTGGCTCGTTCCGGCTTCAGATGGCAACTCCCCGGAGGCGTATGGCATGCCGACGGTGCGCAGTATCTTGCCGAGCAGGGTGGGGGTGATCTGCTGCTTGCTGTCTGACAATGCCGAGTCCGGACTTATGTGCACCTCTATCATCGCGCCGTCGAACAGCAACTCCTTGCCTTTTTGCAGCAGCGGGAGTATCTTCTTTCTGTCGCCGCCGATATGGCTGGGGTCTATCAGCATGGGGATGTTCGGGTAGGTCATTCGGAACATATGCGCCATGCCCCAGCAGGGGCGGTGGTTGCAGCCGCGCAGCAC
>CAMFEN010000220.1 GCA_945949375.1 uncultured Bacteroidales bacterium
ACGAGAAGAAAGACGCCGACGCTTGCGAGGCAGCTAACCAAGCCCTCATGACCGCATTCCAAGCCGCCAGTGCAGAGATGTACAACGCGCAGAATGCCGGCGCGCAAGCAGGCGCACAGAATACTGACTTCTCCGGCGGATTCAACGGAAACGCAGGCAACAATTCTGCCAACAACGGCAAGAACGACGGCGGCGCAGAGGACGTGGACTTCGAGGAAGTGAAGTAAAGTTATAGTACGAAAAGGAGGTGCAGTCCGAAGACTGCACCTCCTCTTTCGTTGAATATCTCATAATCGGGTAGTGCGTTTTACAGAAAAGCATTGAGCGCTTTAGGGCAAGTTCTATATAAATGCTTATTAAAAACGAGTCACACTACATTTGTTAATTGCCTATTTCATGTAAAGGAAGTACTAAATGAATATCAAGTATATTACGACGTGGAGTGTTATAAACTTCCCAATAGCGACTGCACAAATGCTTGGCGATTAAACGGTTGCAGGTCGGTCATCTGTTCGCCTAAGCCAATGTAGCGCACCGGTATCTTGAATTGGTCAGAAATACCAATCACCACCCCTCCTTTCGCTGTTCCATCGAGTTTTGTAATTGCCAGCGAGGTAACCTGAGTGGCAGCAGTGAATTGCCGCGCCTGCTCAAACGCATTCTGCCCTGTGCTGCCGTCCAGCACCAGCATCACATCGTGCGGCGCATCGGGCACCACTTTCTGCATCACGTTCTTTATCTTTGTCAATTCGTTCATTAAATTGACTTTGTTGTGCAAGCGTCCGGCAGTGTCTATCAGCACCACATCGGCATTGTTCGCGTTGGCGCTCGTCAGCGTGTCGTACGCCACTGACGCAGGATCGGAACCTTGCTGCTGCTTTATCACAGGCACGCCCACACGCTCGCCCCAGATACACAACTGCTCCACAGCTGCCGCGCGGAACGTATCCGCAGCACCCAAATAGACTTTCTTACCGGCTTTCTTATACTGATACGCCAACTTCCCGATGGTCGTAGTCTTGCCCACGCCATTCACGCCCACCACCATAATCACATACGGCTTAGCAGGCAACGGCGCATCAAAATCGAGAATATCCACAGTGTCGTTCTCTGCCAACAGCGCAGCCGTCTCATCTACAAGGATATTGTTCAACTCACTTGTACCCAAGTACTTATCCCGTTTCACACGCTCTTGTATCCTCTCAATGATACGTAATGTGGTTTCCACGCCCACATCCGAGGTGATAAGAGCTTCTTCCAAATTGTCCAGCACGTCGTCATCCACAGTGCTTTTACCCACAATAGCGCGACCTATCTTCCCCAGAACCGATTCCTTGCTTTTCTCAAGCCCCTTGTTGAGGGTTTCCTTCTTGTCCTTGCCAAATAAACCAAAAAATGCCATAATCTTTTCTATTTTATTGAAAAACAGTGCAAAGGTACTGCTAATTTTTCACATTTGCAAACAAATTATTCTATTTTAGATATTTTTCAAGTGCGTTATTTTTCATTGGAGTGCTGCCACAGTGAAGTATGCGAGCGTTTTGAAGGGCTTCGTTCAATGGATTTGTGTCGAATAGGAGGTAAAAACGGAGGGCAGAAGAAGAGGGATATTGTGCGAAAAATGGGGAGTCTGATATGTACCATTCGAGATGGTCTATAGGGAAATGTACGAGGGCGGCGTGGTGAAAACGCAAGATATGCGACACTTTCTTGGGAACGACCTTGATGCCCGCCTTGCCGTCCTTGAAATACGCTACACAGACTACGCGCAGTTTGGGTTTCCCCTGCGCCTGCTGTGCCTGCTCTGGCGTGAGGCGGTGGGAGATACAGATATGCCTGCCTGCGGCATTCAGGCGTGCCATCTCTGCTCGGAAAAGGCGACCGTGTGCAGAGGTGTCTTGCAGTTGGTTGACCGCGATATAATAATGAATCATCTCATGGAGGATGATGTCTTCCATCACGTCCTCAGGTAGGTCTATGCGGGTGTTGATACGCAGGACAAAATCGGAAAAATGCCAGCGGCTAAATAATTTGCGCTTTTTGCGGAAACAGACCTTTCCGAGGAAGGTCTTGGCATTGCTTAGTTTGATAGGGATAGGCGGCAGTAGATTGCCGAAATACTGCCGATTGAAGTCGTCGAACTTCTGTTGAATATAGGGGATGGTTATTTCCGGATGGGAAGGCATGGAGGAAGTATTTAATTATTAATTCAGGGCAAAAGTACTCAAAATTAAGCAGATACGCAAATAAATTTGTATATATCGGAAAAAAGTTGTAACTTTGCGCGATTTTTGTCGAAAAGGACAAAGAACAAGGAACAACGGTATAAGCACTAAATCGTAAATCATATATGGCATTAAGCGAGCAAGAACAAGTGCGCAGGCAGAGCCTGCAGACGATGCGAGATATGGGGATTAACCCCTATCCGGCAGAGGAGTACGTAGTAACCGGCTATTCCGCGGATATAAAGGCAGGTTTCCAAGACGAGGACGAGACGGCTCAATGGCACACAGGCACTCCCGTGCGTATTGCAGGGCGACTGATGTCGCGCCGTATCATGGGCAAGGCAAGGCATCGTTCATCGAGTTGCAAGACTCGAAAGGACGCATACAAGTGTATGTCAGCCG
Source organism: uncultured Bacteroidales bacterium (assembly GCA_945949375.1). GTDB lineage: Bacteria > Bacteroidota > Bacteroidia > Bacteroidales > Paludibacteraceae > Colicola. The sequence continues at coordinate 2,628 of CAMFEN010000220.1, forward strand.
CGATGATATACAAACACCCGTACCAGAGGGTGAGCAGGCGACCACCGTGGAGCAACAGATGTACAACGTGGTCTTCAAGAAACTGCTGGATATAGGCGACTTCATCGGTATTGAGGGCTTTGTGTTCCGCACCCAAATGGGCGAGATTTCTGTGCATGCCAAGCAACTGACCATGCTCGCCAAGAGCCTACGCCCGCTGCCTATCGTGAAGTACAAAGACGGCGTGGCGTACGACGGCTTCAACGACCCCGAGCAGCGTTACCGCCAACGGTATGTGGACCTGGTGGTCAACGAGGGCGTGAAGGACGTGTTCCTGAAGCGCGCCACCATCATCCGCACCATGCGGCAGGTGTTCGACGAGGCGGGCTACACCGAGGTGGAGACACCTATCCTGCAACAGATTGCTGGCGGCGCATCGGCGCGTCCGTTCATCACCCACCACAACGCATTAGACGTGGATATGTACCTGCGTATCGCTACCGAGTTGTACCTGAAACGGCTTATCGTTGGCGGCTTTGAGGGCGTGTATGAGATTGGGCGAAACTTCCGCAACGAGGGTATGGACCGCAGTCACAACCCCGAGTTCACCTGCATGGAGCTGTATGTATCGTACAAAGACTACAACTGGATGATGACCTTCACGGAGCAACTACTGGAGCGCATCGCCATCGCCGTGAACGGTACCACGAAGGTGCAGATAGGCGACCACGAGGTGGA
>CAMFEN010000221.1 GCA_945949375.1 uncultured Bacteroidales bacterium
CATCTCGAACATCGTGTGGTGGTAGGTATCGTGTCCCACCTCCTCCAAGTCGTTGTGCTTACCGCTCACGCGCAGACACTTCTGCGAGTCAGCCACACGCGGGTACTTAATAGGGTCATTGCCTAAGATGATACCCTTCCACGGGTTCATACCCGCGTTGGTGAACATCAGCGTGGGGTCATCTTTGATTACCATCGGCGCAGAGGGTACTACTTGGTGTCCCTTCGATGCCATAAAATCCAAAAAGGATTGACGTATTTCTTTTGCTGTCAACATGAGATTTACGAATTACAATTTACGATTTACGATTTTTTTATTTACGATTTACGAATTACTTTTAATTATTTTCTTCGTTTAATTTCTTCTTTGCAGTTATAATTGCACTGGCTACGATATTTAATAATTCACTGCACTCTTCGTATAAGGGCTGCAAACGTGAATGAGGAAGTATCTCGGCATCTGATATTAAGCTTAACCAATACTGAGTCTCATCTAATTCCTCCTCTACCATTTTCAGTTTGTTAACGAAGTCTTTCGATGATTTTGCATAACAGGCTGCGCGATAATTAGCAGCGGGAGAAGTTCCTGACCGAACAATCTGTTTTGCGATAGCCAATGAAGACACGGTATGAGGCATAGCATCCACCATCCGCAATATGCGCAGAGAAAAATCTCGAAAACGCTCTTTTAATTCCTCCTTTGTCATCAGATTATTTACGAATTACGATTTACGATTTGGATTTTCACATTTACGAATTAGATTTACGGCGCAAAAATCGTAAATCGTAAATCGTAAATCGTATATCAAACTGTTGTTTTGAAATCCATAAACTCGCGTCTGGGGCGGCGGTCTTCCCTTTCCTCACGTGGGGTGAAGGGCAAAGGGTCTTGGATTAGTTCGGCATTCTGTTTCCGCGTATGCAGGATGTCTATCGCGGCATAGAGCGCATGGGCAAAACTCAGGTGGTTGGCTTGGTTCTTGCCCGCGAGGTCGTAGGCAGTGCCGTGGTCGGGCGAGGTGCGCACGATGGGCAAGCCCGCGGTGAAGTTCACGCCGCTCATGTCGAGGGTCTTAAAGGGGATCAACCCTTGGTCGTGGTACATCGCCAACACGGCATCGAAATGGGTGAAGTGCCCGCTACCGAAGAAGCCATCTGCCGAATAGGGACCGAATGCCCATATCCCCTGCTCGCAGGCTTTCTCTACCGTTGGGTAGATGATAGTCTGCTCTTGCTCCCCTATCAGTCCCTTGTCGCCCGCGTGGGGGTTGAGCGCCAGCACGGCGATACGCGGCTTGCGCACCGAGAAATCGCGCTGCAAAGTATCGTTGAGCAAGGTCAGTTTCTGCAAGATATGCTCCTCGGTTATCTGCGCGGGGATGTCGGCGATAGCCACATGGTTGCATACCAGCGCCACACGCATCGTCTCACTGACCATCATCATCAGGCTCTGTTTCCCTTCTTCGCCAAACACCGCCGTCAGATACTCCGTGTGCCCTGAGAATTGGAAACTATCCGATTGGATATTCTCTTTGTTGATAGGCGCGGTAACGAGGGCGTGCACCTTGCCTGCTTTCAAGTCCGCGCAAGCGCGCTCAAGGGCAGCAAACGAGGCTTGCCCCGCCTCCGGCGTGCTTACTCCCAACTGCACAGGCGTGGTGTCGGGATAGCATGTGATGAGGTTCAGTCGCCCATCGCGTGATTGCCCTGCGTCTTGGATGATGTTGAACTGTATGTTGGTGTACTCTTCGCCTAAGGTCTGCGCATGCTGTTTGGCTACTTTGGCATTGCCGTACACGATAGGGCGGCATATCTCCGTGATATGCGGGTCGCGTAAGGTCTTGAGGATTACCTCATATCCCACGCCGTTAATGTCGCCGGCGGTAATTGCTATAGTTGGTTTCATATTTTCTTTTTGGATTAAGGATGAAGGATAAAGGATGAAAGACTTATTACCTTCGTCTGTTGAGGATTAAGGATACAGGATTAAGGATGAAAGACGTATTACCTTCGTCTATTGAGTTTCAGAGTTGATTCTATTTTGTCTTTAATCCTGCATCCTTCATCCTTTATCCTACAAAATCTACTTTCTCATACTGCAACTTGCTCAGGTCGTAGGGTTTGCGCTCTTCGTCTTTGTAGCCGAGCGAGATGATGCAAAGGATGGTCTTGCCCTCTAACGCAAGCCCTTGTTCGTGGCTCCCTATTCTTGGCTCTTGGTTCTTGACCCCTGACTCTGTCAGCGCTTTCTTCACCAACTCTTCCGCCCCCTCTCGCTGATATACCTGACACCAGCACGCGCCCAATCCGAGGTCGGCTGCCGCAAGCAGGATATGCGCAGCGGCAATAGCGCCGTCTGCCTGCCATGTGTCGCACACGGAGGTGTCCAGCGACACCACGATGGCGGCAGTCGCCGTCTGAAACATCCCGCTGCCATACGTCCTACAACCCGCAAACTGCCGAATCACCGACTCCTCGGTTACCACCGTGAAGTGCCACGGGTTCAGCCGCTTGCCCGCAGGCGCCATCAGTGCACACTGCACGATATAGTCGAGTTTCTCACGCTCTACGGGCTGTGATGTGTATTTGCGGTACGACCGCCTATTTCTGCATAATTCTAAGAACGATTCCATTTCAATAGTCAAATATAACAAATTGCCCGCAAAGTTACTGCTTTTTTTTGATATATGCAAATTTTTTCTTTGTTGTTTCAGGAAAACTCTACCAGTTTCGGGTTTCAAGTTTTAGGTGCTTTTAATTAGGAGTTATGGATTGGTACGAATTGGTTATACCTTCTTCCATTGCCTCCCTTTATTCACGGGGCGGACACGGTAGCCTGCTTCGCGCAGAGCGGCAAGCAGTCCCTTGTCGCCGCCGAGGTAGATAGCATTGAGCGTGATGAAAGCGCCGCCGTCGCGCAGGTAGGGTTGCAGGCGCTTTGTCCATGTGCGGTTCCGCTGCGCATACACCTGATAATCAGAATAGGAGACCGAGGTCTTGTTATCGGGACCCTCCACCTGATATGCCATGTCTGCCAGCCGCCCCATGCGGTACATCTCCAGCAGCACTCTCTCTTGCTGCACCTCCCGCTCGGGGTAGTCTATCACCTTCTGCAGTTCTTCGCACTGCCAATAGAACGGCTCTCTGTCGAAGAGCATGTACATGGTTTCCCCCACATCGTCCAACCCATACACGGGCATGCCTTTCTCCTGCGCCACCACCTCAAAGAAAGTCTCCATCGACCGCGTCTCGTCGTATCCAAGCCACTGCTTGAAGAGCGCAGCGCGGAACATCTCCGTCAGGTAGGCGGGCTTCATGCGGCATAATTGCGTCAACCCCATGCC
>CAMFEN010000222.1 GCA_945949375.1 uncultured Bacteroidales bacterium
GTTGTATATCATCTTCCTGCTGATAGACTTTGAGAAGATACGCGCCAACTGGGCGACCTACATCCCCGATAGATGGCGCGAGCCGGTGGTGATGCTCATAGGCGACCTCGACCGCCACATGAACGGCTATTTCCGCGGGCAGGCATTGATAGCACTATGCGTAGGCATCTTGTTCGCCCTCGGTTTCCAGATAATCGGGCTACCGATGGGCATTGCGATGGGACTGATTGTGGGGGTGCTGAACCTAATCCCCTACATGCAAGCGTTAGGCATTCCGCCGTGTATCTTCCTTGGGTTGATACAATCGTTTGAGACGGGGCGTCCTGTGTGGATAGTGATGCTGAGTATTGCAGTGGTGTTCATCATCGTACAGAGCATACAAGACCTGTTGCTGACGCCGAAAATCATGGGCAACGTAACGGGCATGGGACCTGCGGCTATCCTGCTCTGCCTTTCTATATGGGGTGCTTTGCTCGGCGTGGTGGGTATGATTATCGCCCTGCCGCTAACCACACTGCTCGTCTCATACTATAAGCGCTTTGTCCTTCACCTACCGGAAGAAGAGGTCGCACCTGTCCGCCGCCCATGCCGCCTTAAGGCAATGGTGAATCAATGGAAAGCCAAAAAGAAACAACATAATTAACCTATTTATTCACTAACAAAATTCATTATTATGAAAAAAGTATTTTTCGCTTTTGTGTGCCTCTGCGCACTTGTGTTAACGGGTTGTGAAAAAGATGTGATGTCTATTGATGCAACCAAATTGGACAACACCGTAGAAAAATGTTGGATGTACTCGGTGAAAGTTAGCATGGCAGGTGTATCGGCTACTGCTACTGACAACTTCATTTGGTGCACGGAGCGTGTAGCGGTTGAGACAATGCAGGCTGCAGTCAAGGCTGCTGAGTTGGTTCCTGGTGCAAAGGTATCTTGCTCCTACAAAGAGGAGAAAGGCGCATCCGATGTAGAGACTTGTCTTAGTAAGAACACTGACGAGTTATAATTTCTCACACTACCTACCAAAATAGGACTGCCCGCGGGCAGTCCTATTTTGTATTCTATGGTTTATACGAACCCTATACTATCAACTCTAAACTCTCAACACTAAAGTCTCAACACTCAACTACAAGAAGAAGAGTATCATCATCTGTCCTGTCAAGACGCGAAGGAACATGGTCAATGGGTAAACGGTGGAATATGCCACGGCAGCGCGGTCGTTGACCGAGGACTGTGCCGTAGCGTATGCTAATGCAGGCGGGTCGGTGGTGCTGCCTGCTATCAAGCCCATGAGGGTGAAATAGTCGAGTTTGAGCCACAGGCGACCCACGAGTGCGGCAATCAGAAGAGGTAGCAAGGTAATGATAACGCCATACCCTATCCACATATAGCCACCTGCAAGCAAAGTGGGCACAAAGGTCTTGCCTGCACCAAAGCCCACTGCTGCGAGGAACATGGCGATACCTATCTCGCGAATCATCAGGTTGGCGCTACTCGTGGTATAGGTTACGATATGCCATTTCGGACCGAAATAGCCCAGCAGAATAGCGATGATAAGCGTACCGCCTGCGAGTCCGAGTTTGAAAGGCTGCGACAGCCCGGGCAGCATGATTGGCAGCATACCTAATGCTACGCCGATACCAATCCCGCAGAAGATAGCAGCAAGGTTAGGCATGTCGAGGCGTTTGGTGGAGTTGCCCACGTATTTTGCCACTTTCTCCACGTCTTTCTCTTCGCCTACTACCGTCAGTCGGTCTCCCAACTGCAAGTATAGGTCGCGGGTTGCCAGCAGTTCAATGCCGGCACGGCGGATACGCGTAATGCTGACATGGTAGATAGCGCGGATATTCAGTTCGCCGATACGCTTGCCGTTAAGTTCGGAGCGCGTAACGGTGATGTGCTTTGATACGAGGTGTGCTGCTTTCTTATCCTGCTCAGGCAGTTGTATCTGCTCACCCAAGAGGAGTACACTCTTCTCGTGGTCGGCATCGGTAACCACCCGCACACGGTCGCCGCAATGCAAGACGGTATTCACATCAGGCATCTCGTCCTCGCCATTGGGGTGTACTAAGCGGCTGACAATCAGCTTCATATTACAGAGGTGCCCAAGGTCTTTGATGAGCGTGCCTTCCACCTGCGGGTTGGTGAGCGTGATGTCGATGAACTCTATCTCTTTCTGCGTGCCTTTCGCCGCCTCCACACGGGCTTCCTCTTTTCCGAGTTTGATACGGAAAACCCAACGCATGAGCATTAGTACGAAGATGATACCCACCACACCGAGGGGGTACGCCATGGCATAGCCGCTGGCGATATCGGGATTAGCGACACCCCGCATATCGGCATACGCCTGCTGCGCCGCACCGAGACCGGGCGTGTTGGTAACTGCACCGAAGAGCACACCCGTCATCGTAGCGATGTCCACGCCGCTCAACAAGTGAATTAAATAGGCGGTAACACAGCCTAAGAACACGATGCCCATTGCCAACATGTTCAGCTTGAGTCCCCCCTTACCAAAAGAAGAGAAGAACGACGGACCTACCTGCAAACCAATGGAATAGACAAAGAGAATCAAGCCAAAGTCTTTGGCAAAAGTTTCCACCTGCGAGTCAAGTCGCATACCAAAATGGGAGAAAGCAATCGCCACAAAGAGAATCCAAGTAACACCCAAGGTAATACCCTTGAACTTCAACTGATTGCCCAAGAAGACACCAGCGGCAATTGCCAAAGTAAGCACAAAGATGGAGTGCGCAATGCCTGTACCGAGAAACAAATCATGAAACCAAGACAACATGTTATTTACGATTTACGATTTACAATTTACTATTTACGATTTTTGACCTTATTCCGAAACGGAGCGCAAAAGTACTGCTTTTTTTTGAGATACGCAAGTTATTAGCAGGTTTTCTGTCTATGTTTGCCTATTTTCCCCCTGAAAACGATATGTCAGGTCGGCTTGGATAGTGCCTGTGGTGCGGTCTATGCGATAGAAACGCTGGTTCGTTTGCTGGCTTTTCAGCCCTCCTAAGGCTTCTATATAGGGACCGACCTTGATATAGTCGAAGGTCTGGCGGCGCAGGGAGGTAGGCAATTGTTGCCACGTGAAGCCCGTGTACCATGCCGTGCGCAGGCTATGGCAGGCATGGACATGGGCGGCAAGCAGTCGCAATGCGTCTGTATCTGCGTCGCCTCCCATGAATGCTACGCAGGTGATGTAGGGATAACGCGCGATGAGCGTATCCAGCACCTGCGCGGTCAGCACCTCTCCTTGGTCAAGCCATAGTTGTGGGCTATGGCAACCAAGGCA
>CAMFEN010000223.1 GCA_945949375.1 uncultured Bacteroidales bacterium
GTAAAGCCAGACCTAAACAGTTCCTGCAGTTTTATGGGAAAGAACTTATTGTACATACAATCGAAAATTTCCAAAATCATAGGGAGATTGACCAAATAGTCGTGGCATGCAAAGAAGATTGGATTGACTATATGCAACAACTGGTGCATAAGTACGACTTGACAAAAGTGGCATCTGTTGTCGCAGGAGGTGAAACGGGACAAATGTCCATCTATAATGGTCTTGTGGCTATCGAACAATTGGCAATCAATGACCCGCATTCGGTGGTGCTGATACACGATGGTGTACGACCGTTCGTAGATGAATCGCTTATCACCTCTTGCATAGAAAGTGTCAAACAACATGGTAGTGCCATAACGGTAGTTCCTGCCACAGAAACCATTGTTACTACAGAAGATAATCAAATAAAAACCATTACCGATAGAAGCAAATGCTTTCTCGCTAAAGCACCGCAATGTTTCCATTTGGATGAAATCTTGGCTACTCATCGAAAAGCGCAACAGGACGGAAATATAAATATGATTGACTCCGCTTCGCTTATGAAGCATTACGGACATACGCTCCATACGGTTCCGGGCAATTTTGACAACATCAAAATCACTACTCCGGCAGATTTCTACACTTTTCGTGCATTATACGAAGTACGCGAAAATCAACAAATCTTTGGACTATGAACAAAGTATTAATGGCAGATATTGCAACTTTTGTTAGCAGATTTGACCTTGCAGATAGGGTGCAAGATGCTTCATTCTTAATCACAGGCGGCACGGGGTTGATAGGCTCAATTTTGACACATTGTTTATTAGCTCTCAATAGAAATGTGCATATTACTCTTCCTGTTAGAAATGTAGAAAAGGCATTTTCTATGTTTGATAGCAAAGAACAGAAGAATTTAACCATCATTGCAACGGACTTGATTTCGTTTCTTGAGAACTTAAAAGAACCTTATGATTATATTGTTCATTGTGCAAGTCCTACCGCGGGAGTCTATATGGAAGAGCACCCTGCAGAGACATATACATTGGCTATAGAATCTACAAGATTGTTGTTGGAGTACATGCGGAGGTATACCGTACAATCTATGATATATGTATCTTCGTTGGAGTATTATGGGCAGAACATGGATGATAGATGGATAAAAGAGGATTTTCTGGGTTATGTGGATACAACAAGTTCACGAAGTTGTTATCCATTAGGTAAACGCTCAGCAGAATATCTTTGTACAGCTTATGCCAAGGAATATGCCGTACCAGCAAAAATAGCCCGACCAACTCAGACATTTGGTGCAGGGATAAGTCCAGAGGACAACCGAGTGTTTGCGCAGTTTGCAAAAAGTGTCATAAGGGGGAAAGATATAGTTTTACATACTACAGGATTAAGTGCCAAACCATATTGCTATACCATAGATTGTGTTAGTGCTATTTTATATATCTTATTGCGTGGAGAGAAGGGTGAAGCGTATAATGTAGCCAACGAAGATACCTATATTTCTATTAGAGATATGGCGTATTTCTTGCGTGATAAGTTCGCTCCCGACATTAATGTACAAATAGAACAACATGATAATATAGGATATGCTCCCATTACAAAATTGCACTTGTCCACTGAAAAATTGAGAAATTTAGGTTGGAAGAATCATTACGATTTGACGGAAATGTATAGCCGATTATTAGAAAGCATAAAATAAAAATCACTATGAACTTAGCCCAATTGATATTACAATCAAACCTTCCAATACACGAATTGACCAATGAACAGGCAAAAACCTTAAAGGCGGCTTTTGTGCAGATGTATTTGGATATCCTCGCTGTATGTGAGAAACACCATCTAACTTTAATGATGGGGGGAGGTAGTTGCTTGGGGACTATTCGCCACAAGGGTTTCATTCCTTGGGACGATGACATTGACCTTAATATGAGGCGCAAAGACTATGCCCAACTTCCCGCTCTTATGCAGCAGGAATACGGAGATAAATACCGCTGTGTGGGAGCAAATATTTCCGAAGATGCAGAAATTCCTTTCATGAAGATTGAACGAACAGATACTTTGTTCCAAACGATATACGATTTGCCGGAAAAAATACATGGTGTAGGAATTGACATATTTCCAATAGACAATATCCCCGATAGTTCCTTAAAACGTCTATGGCATGGCTTTTGGCTGAATGCGCTACAATATATAGCCCTTTGCATAGGTTTGTATAATGGACGAAAATGTTATGCTACGCAGTTGCTCCGTTCATCGAAAGAGGGTGCTAAGAAAATCAATCTTCGTCTTTCTGTTGGACATATTGCTGGTTGGTTTATCTCTTGTCCTAAGTTATATGCTATCTGTGACCGCCTTGCTGCTAAGTATGCATCCATTGATACAAAGGAGGTAACGATTCCTACCGGTAGAGCACATTATTTTGGAGAAATCCAACCACAAACTACCTTTTTCCCCGTCAGAGAGGCGGTTTTTGAAGGCGTAAAAGCTTATGTCCCAAACGACTATGATACCTATCTTCGTGCTCTATATGGTGATACATATATGCAACTCCCACCTATGGACAAACGAGAAAGGCATTTCATCGTAACACTACAGATACCCAATTAGATAACTTTTATATGCACGAAAACATATTGTAACACAGAATAATCACCTCAATTTCTTGAGTTAATCTAACACTTTTTTGTAAAAAATGTAACAATGTGTTTATGAAAAGAATTATATTATTGATTATTAACTTGCTGCACCAACCATTTTGGTTGCTACGGCATAATAGAGTGTCAGTTCGTGCTCGTGTGGAGAGTGGTACTTTTATGAGGGGATGTACTGTGGCACCATATGCATATGTTGGCAGGGATTGTGTGTTGAATAATGTGGATATTGCTTCGTATTGCAGCATTGCTTCGGCGGTCCAAATTGGAGGTATGGAGCATGCTTATTGGGATGTTTCGACCTCGGCTTGGTTGAGTGATAAACATATTGAGAATAAAAGAACTATCATTGAGTCTGATACATGGATTGCAGCGCAAAGTGTTATAAAACAAGGAGTCGTATTGCATAGGGGGGGGGTAGTAGGAGCCAATAGCTTCGTTACCCATGATGTCCCTGCATATGCTATTGTGGTTGGTACACCCGCCAAAATTTTGAAATACCGTTTTGACGAGACTACGATAAATGCTTTGTTGAAATCTGACTACTATCGTTATCCCCCAAAGAGAGCCAAATATCTAATTGACCAGTTAGCAAAGGATATACGTTATGATGAATAATTTTCCAAATGTTGCTGTCATCATTCCCAC
>CAMFEN010000224.1 GCA_945949375.1 uncultured Bacteroidales bacterium
CCAAACCCTCCGACTGCTGGCGCTTGGGCGTGAGCCTACAGCCCGAGTTCGTCATCGGGCAGTTCACCGCAGGCTTCCATGTGGGCTTTTACCTGCTTGACCCCGTCAAAGAACTGGAACCCGCCACCGATGCCAAAGCCTCCTCCACGGGCAGAATAGAGAACAAAGGCATTTTCTATGCCTACGACCTCCTCAATGCCGGCAGCGCAGGCTACCCCGACGGCTGGCTCTATACGCAGATAGTCCTCCGTTACCACCTGCCTTACCACCTCTTCATCCAAGCCAATATGAAAGCCCACATCACCAAAGTAGAGTTCGTCTCCCTCGGCATCGGCGCATATTTATAAGTACTATTGCGACATACCTCATATATAGTTTTTTTAGGTATTTTTCCCAAATCCTTGCATAATCCAAAAAAAAAAGCTAACTTTGCGCCCTGATATAGAAATTCCGTATTTATACATTGTGCATTGTAAAGAATTAATGTCTAATTACACGGCAATTAATGTTAAAATAAAAAGTATTACGATAATTAATGTAAGAACCACACCATGTCCACAGCAATAGAATTTAACCACGTAGGCAAACAATATCGTTTAGGACTCGTCTCCACGGGCACTATCGCCCACGACCTCAACCGTTGGTGGCAGACCAGTATCCTCCGCCGCGAAGACCCCTACTTGAAGATTGGTTCCGTCAACGACCGTGCCCAAAAAGCCGATAGCGAGTATGTATGGGCACTACGCGATATCGATTTCAAGGTTGAGCAGGGCGATGTGGTCGGCATCATCGGCAAGAACGGTGCCGGCAAGAGCACCCTGCTCAAACTCCTCAGTAAGGTTACCGCCCCCACCACGGGCACTATCCGTGCCCGCGGACGTATAGCCAGCCTCCTCGAGGTCGGCACCGGCTTCCATGGGGAGATGACCGGTCGCGAGAATATCTATATGAACGGCGCCATCCTCGGCATGACCAAGCAGGAGATTGCGGCTAAGTTAGTCGAGATAGTCGCTTTCTCCGGCTGTGAGCGCTATATCGACACCCCCGTGAAGCGCTATTCCAGTGGTATGATGGTGCGTCTCGGCTTTGCCGTCGCAGCCCACCTCGACCCCGAGATCCTCGTCGTGGACGAAGTCCTCGCTGTAGGCGACGCCGAGTTCCAGAAGAAAGCCATCGGCAAGATGAAAGACGTCTCCCAAGGGGAGGGGAGAACAGTGCTTTTTGTTAGTCATAATATGGCTTCTGTCAAAGCCCTTTGCAAACACGGAGTTTTGCTGGAGAATGGAATGTTGAAATATATGGGAGGAATTCAAGATACGGTGGATTATTATATCGGCAAAGGCGGTTCAAACACGCAAAATCAATTCTTTGATGATCCCAACCAAGCCCCAGGTAATGATGTGATACGTATTAAATCAATGGAGATATTACCGAATAATGGGGGGAGTCAACTGACTATCGAATCCGGCATTAAATTCCGTGTTAAGTTCTACTGTTACAAGCCAGATGCGATGTTAGATATCAATCTAAAGGTTTCGACATTGGATGATACCATTGTATTCTTAGTAGGTAGTCTCTTGGGGGAAGTAGGAGAGAAAGATTCGAAGCGAGCCGAATATACAGCCGAATTTGTTTTGACGCCGTATTCGATTAATAGTGGAAGATACAAAGTGAAAGTATTCTTTGGTGAAAACCAAAAATACGTTGTTTGTCAAGGAATAGAGCAAGGATTTGAAGTAGAAACAACAATGACGGATATGGGCTTTTCGCTTGGAGATTTGCCAGGTTTCCTTCGTCCTAAGAACGAGTTTAATATATCTTACAAGGAATTTTGACGTATGAATAGTACTCCATTAGTTTCGTTCTGCCTATTTACCTATAATCAAGAGAGGTTTATCTTGGATGCGTTGCAAGGCGCGTTCAGCCAGACATATTCCAATCTTGAGATAATTATCTCTGATGATTGCTCTAAAGATAAGACGTATGAACTCATCAAAGAAACGGTGGCAAAATATAATGGTTCTCACAAAATCATAATCAATCGCAACTCACATAACCTCGGTATAGCAGCCCATGTTAATAAAGTCCTATATGAAATTGCAAAGGGCGAAATCATAATGTTGGCTGCAGGAGATGATGTATCTATGCCAACTCGAACTCAGGTGTGCGTTGACTTTTTGCTAAATCATCCAGAAGTTTCATCTGTAAGTTTATCCAGCGAGGAGTGCAACGAAAATTTACAACCTAAGTATAATACATTTAGGAAACTCATGACTCCAGGCAAGGATTCAATAGTGACGCTTGAAGATTATGTATATTTTAGTGACTTTATCATCTTCCCGGGAGACTCCCGTGTTTTAAGACGCGAAGTTATTAGTACTTTTCCTCCCTTGAAATATGTCAGCGCAGAAGATATCTATTTATTCTTCCGTAGTCTGCTCATTGGCTCAGCCGGATATATTCGTCAGCCGTTGGTCAAATATCGAATTTATGGAGGCAATGTTACCTGTCAAAAGCAAAATAACCAAGATGTGTTAAAACAGAAGAGAGAAGGAGCTAAACTTCAGATGGAAGAAGATATAAAAGTGGCTCTCCGTAATCATTACATTGAGGCAGATGATGTGTCACTTATTGAAAAGAAAGTAGCCTACTTGCTTGATCATTTATATCCTCTACCTGTTGTTCGGAAACGACACTCGCTTATATATCGTATTTTACGGAAATGTGCTAAAATCCTATTAAGAGAATGAATAAAAATGATACAATATTAGTAACCTCTCCGTTACTTCCTGATTTGCAGGAGTTTAACCAATATTTGCAACAGATCTGGGATAGTAAATGGATCACTAATAATGGTTCATTCCATCAGCAGTTGGAGAAAGCATTGGCAGAGTATCTTGGGGTAGAGTATATCTCCCTTTTTACCAATGGTACACTACCGTTGATTACTGCGTTGCAGGCTCTCGGTCTCACCCGAGGTGAAGTCATTACAACTCCATATTCATTTGTTGCTACAAGCCATTCAATTTGGTGGAACCAATTAACTCCTGTGTTTGTGGATATCGAGGAGGATACTTGCGGTATGGATCCGACTAAAATAGAAGCCGCCATTACTCCAAATACCGTAGCCATTATGCCGGTGCATTGCTATGGCAAGCCATGCAAGACCGTAGAGATAGAGGCTATTGCAAAGAAACATGGTCTCAAAGTAATCTACGATGCTGCCCATGCCTTTGGCGTGAGAGTAAATGGTGAATCCATCCTCAATGCCGGAGACATCA
>CAMFEN010000225.1 GCA_945949375.1 uncultured Bacteroidales bacterium
CTCAGGCGCGTGCGAGAGCTCGGCTCATAGAATAGCGTCGCGAGTTTCTTCCCGCGACAAGCATCGGCATATTTCTCTTTGTGCGCAATAATATCCAGCGCACGCTCAATAATCGCATCTATTTCGGCAGTACTCAAATCTGTCGGGTCAAGTAAATGTCGCATAAATTAATGAATAATTAATGATAATTAATGGAGAATTATTAGTTGCGCCACCCTTCGTCGCTCGGGTTAGCGCGGAACTTCAGCAGACGGGCTTTGTCTTCGGGAGCGATATACTGTTCTTCCACCGCCACATCCACCAGCGTGTCCAAGTCGCACAGGCTCACATTCTTCAGCGCAGCAGCCGCCAAGCGGTCGACCCCTTTCTGCATGCCGTAGGTGAAGATACTCACCACGCCCAGCACCTCCGCACCTGCCTCGCGCAGCACCTCTGCCACTTCGATACAACTGCCCGCAGTGGAAATCAGGTCTTCCACGACCACCACTTTCTGACCTTTCTCCAGCCGTCCTTCTATTTGGTTGCCGCGCCCGTGGTCTTTCGCACCGCTGCGCACATACCCCATCGGAAGCCCGAGGATAGTCGCCGTAATCGCCGCGTGGGCGATACCTGCCGTAGAAGTACCCATCAGCACCTCTGCCTCAGGATACTCGCGACGGATAATCTCTGCCAGCCCGTTCTCTACATCCTCTCGCACGCGCACATCGCTCAGCGTCAAGCGGTTATCGCAGTAAATCGGACTCTTGATTCCACTTGCCCACGTGAAGGGCTCATTCGGACGAAGGAAGACCGCCTTTATTGATAGCAGGTCTTTCGCAATAAGTTGTTTTGTTACCATATATTTTTCAAGCATCTATATCGAGACCATAGTAGGTGATTAGTAGGTGATTAGTAGGTGATTTACCTGACTGTAATCCGACAATACCCTTACCCCACAAACTCCGCCAAGCACCTCTTGTATGCTGCTACAGGGTTCTCTGCGGCGGTAATCGGGCGTCCTACCACAATAAAGTCCGTTCCAATCTCCCGCGCCTGTACAGGGGTGGTAACGCGCACTTGGTCGCCCACCGCCCCGTCGGCAAAGCGAATCCCGGGCGTAACCGTCAGGAAATCCTTGCCGCAAGCCGCTTTCACCATACCTGCCTCCAGCGGTGAGCACACCACGCCGTCCAAGCCCGCTTTCCGCGCGTTCTGCGCATAGTGCACCACCACATCGCCTATCTTCCCTTCAATCAGTAGGTCCTCGTGCATTCGCTCCTCGCTCGTAGAGGTCAGTTGCGTTACCGCCAAGAGTATCGGTCGGCTGCCGTCCGCGCGGGTGAGCCCCTCGCGTGCCGCCTCCATCATCGCAATAGTGCCCGCCGCATGCAGGTTACACATATCTACATCCAAACGGCTCAGCACCGACATCGCTTTCTTCACCGTATTGGGTATGTCGTGCAACTTCAAGTCAAGGAAAATCTTATGCCCCCGACGTTTCAGTTCACGCACTATCTGCGGACCCTCCGCATAGTATAACTCCATACCAATCTTCACATACGGACGCAGTTCACCGAACCTGTCCAAAAAGCGAAAAGTCTCCTCCGCCGAGGCAAAATCACAAGCAATAATTACATCTTTCATAATGGATGATATTTTATTTGATCGCATTGCTGTCCGACCGTTTCACTATCGGACCGCTACGCTGAACGACTGATTCTGTCAACCTCCGCCCAAAATCTTTCCCAATCTCTGCAAGGGCGCAGCCCGCAGCAAGGATATTATTTATAATCCTGTTCGCTGACGCTCTATTTATCCCGACGTGTCAGGACGAGATGTATGGGATTCTTGCAGAGCATATTGTTTGATGATATCTGTATTAGATACTATATTAGTCGGACAGCACGAAGTGCGGTCGGTCAGCGTCAGCGGTCATTCAGCGAACGAAGTGAGCGGTCTGTCAGTCGTAAGACGGTCTATCGAGCAACCCCAATAATTTCCGTTAAATTCTCTATCTCCAACTCTTCCATCAGCCTTGGCAGCCGCTCCACAATCTCTTTGCATGCCATCGGGTTGACTAAGTTCGCTGCCCCCACTTCCACAGCCGTAGCGCCTGCCATCATCATCTCTACCACATCCTCTGCTTTCTCCACGCCGCCACAGCCTATTATCGGCACCTGCACTGCCCGCGCCACTTGATTCACCATCCGCAACGCCACGGGAAACACCCCGGGACCCGAGTAGCCGCCATAGCGGTTGGCAAGCACGGGGCGCCGCCTGCGAATATCTATCCGCATGCCCAATATCGTGTTTATCAGGCAGAGCCCGTCCGCACCCGCCTCTTCGCAAGCCCGTGCTATCGCCGTAATGTCCGTTACGTTGGGCGACAACTTCATATACACAGGCTTGTGCGTAACCGCCTTCACCGCGCGCGTAACCTCTTCCGCCGCCTCCGGCTGCGTGCCGAAAGCCATACCCCCGTTGTGCACATTCGGGCAGGAGATATTCACCTCGATGATATCCACCTCCGGCGCTTTGTCCATCCGCACGCAGGTATAGACATAATCGTCAATGGAAAACCCGCTCACATTTGCCAGCACCACGCCCTTGTACAGTTCCCTAAGCCGCGGCAACTCATGCGCCACCACATGCTCCACCCCCGGGTTCTGCAAGCCCACCGCGTTCAGCATGCCATACCCGCCGCACTCTGCAATACGAGGCAACGCATTGCCGTACCGCGCCTCCCGTGTAGTGCCTTTGAACGAGATTCCGCCCAACACATTCAGGTCGTACAGCGCCGCAAACTCCTCCCCAAACCCATACGTCCCCGACGCAGGGATAACAGGATTCCGCAGTTCAATATTCGATAAAGATACCGTTGTATTCATCAGTGGTCAGTAGTTAGTGGTTAGTGGTCAGTACTCCGATTATTCCGATTACTCCGAGAACTCCGATTACTCTTCCTAAGAGCATAAGCGCTCATAATTCATAATTTACGATAGCGCAAGCGTAGCGGCGCTAAACACCGGTCCGTCTTTGCAGACGCGTTTCGTCCCTTCTTTGGTCTGTATGGAGCAGCCCATGCACGCGCCGAAGCCGCAACCCATGCGTTCTTCCATGCTCACCTCGCCCTGCTCGCCCCAATGCCCAATCACCGCCTTCAACATAGGCAACGGTCCGCAAGAATAGTAATAAGTGGAGCAAAGACTATTTAGTCTTGGCTCTTGGCTCTTGGTTCCTTGTTCCAGCCTTGCCTCCGTTACAAACCCCTTCGTCCCATACGTCCCGTCC
>CAMFEN010000226.1 GCA_945949375.1 uncultured Bacteroidales bacterium
TCAGTCATTAGGTTTTTGGCTCTCTTCTAAACCGCTCTGCCAGTCCTCCTATAAGTAAGGTTGCGGAGGCTACTTCGGAAATCGAGTGCAAAGGTACTGCTTTTTTTTGATATATGCAAATAAAATCGTAAAAAAATGCGTTTTTAGTGTAAAAAAGTGCATTTTTGTTTATCCGACGCTTCCTTCGAGGGACACTTGCAGCAGTTTTTGTGCCTCGACGGCGAACTCCATGGGCAGTTTGTCCATGACCTCTTTGGCATAGCCGTTGACGATGAGTCCGACAGCGTCCTCCATGCCGATACCGCGCTGCTGGCAGTAGAAGAGTTGGTCTTCGTTGATTTTGCTGGTCGTCGCTTCGTGCTCAATGGTGGCGGTGGGGTTGGCTATCTGCATGTCGGGGAAGGTGTGTGCTCCGCATTTATCGCCCAAGAGCAGCGAGTCGCACTGGCTGTAGTTGCGGGCGTTGGTGGCGTTCGTCGCCACTTTTACGAGTCCTCGGTAGGCATTCTGACTATGCCCCGCGCTGATACCCTTGCTCACGATACGCGAGCGGGTGTTCTTGCCAAGGTGAATCATCTTCGTGCCCGTGTCCGCCTGCTGGTAGTTGTTGGTTACCGCCACGGAGTAGAACTCCGCCGATGAGTTGTCGCCGCGAAGGATACAACTGGGGTACTTCCATGTGATGGCGCTGCCGGTCTCTACCTGCGTCCAACTCAGGCGCGCGTTCTCGTAGGTGATACCGCGCTTCGTAACGAAGTTATAGATTCCGCCCTTGCCGTCTTTGTCGCCCGGGTACCAGTTCTGGACGGTGGAGTATTTCACTTCGGCGTCCTTGCGCACCACTATCTCTACGATGGCGGCGTGCAGTTGGTTCTCGTCTCGCATGGGAGCGGTGCAGCCTTCGAGGTAACTGAGGTAGGCGCCCTCGTCGGCAATGAGGAGCGTACGCTCAAACTGCCCCGTGTTGCCCGCGTTGATACGGAAATAGGTACTCAACTCCATGGGGCAGCGTACCCCCTTCGGCACATACACAAACGAGCCGTCGGAGAACACCGCGGAGTTTAGCGCAGCATAGAAATTATCGGTGTAGGGGACCACTGAGCCCAAGTATTCGCGCACCAATTCGGGGTACTCGCGCACTGCCTCGGAGATGGAGCAGAAGATAATGCCTTTCTCCGCGAGTGTCTCTCGGAAGGTGGTCTTGACCGAGACCGAGTCCATCACGGCGTCTATCGCCATGTTGCCCGCTAGCGCGGCGCGCTCTTCCAAGGGGATACCCAACTTGTCGAAAGTCTTCATGATTTCGGGGTCAATCTCTTTCTTCTCCTCGTTGGTGTGGGTCTTCGGCGCGGCGTAGTAGGAGATGGCTTGGAAGTCAATCTCCGGGATGTTGAGGTGTGCCCATGTCGGCACCTGCATGGTGCACCACTTGCGGTAGGCTTTCAGGCGGAAGTCCAATAGCCATGCCGGCTCCTGCTTCTTCGCGGAGATAGTGCGGATGACCTCCTCGTTCAAACCGTGGGCGAGGATGTCGGTCTCTACATCGGTGGTGAAGCCGTACTTGTAGTCTTGTTGGGTGATATCGTTTAGAATCTCGTTGGGCATAAGAGATATGATTTTTCTATAAATAATTAGGAGTTTCTATAAAACAAAACTCCGACTTTGTGTCGGAGTTTTTGGGAGGTCGGTAGCAGATTCGAACCGCTGTCCCCGGTTTTGCAGACCGGTCCCTAACCACTCGGGCAACCGACCATTATCGTAAAGCGGGTGCAAAGGTACTGCTTTTTTTTGATATATGCAAATTTTTTGCAGAAAAAAGTGCTTTTGTGGGCAAAAAACTTGTATTTCTCCCCAAAAAGTATTATCTTTGCACCTGCAAAAAGAATGATTATGCGAAAACTACTATTATTAGCCGAAGAAGGCGAGCGGAAGTTAATTCAAGAAGTGGGTGCGTGCTTGGGTATAGCGAGTCAATTGGCAGAGTATGAGGTGTTGATAACGGGCGTGGGCGCGCTGAATGTGCTGCGGGCGTTGCGCGATGTGCCCCGCGACACCGAGCTGCTGAATATCGGGTATGCCGGCAGTGCGAACTTCTCGGTAGGCTCGCTGGTGGAGGTTACCGATGTCTGCCTCAACCACCCGAATGTAACCTATCCCGAGCCGGAGTTGCGCTTGCAGACGGGCGGAGAACTAATCTCCGCGGCATTGTATCATTCGGCAGAGGGTCAGGAACCGGCGCGACTGCTGCAAGCCTGTTGCTACACCAACACCGACTTCGTGCAACAGTCCGAC
Source organism: uncultured Bacteroidales bacterium (assembly GCA_945949375.1). GTDB lineage: Bacteria > Bacteroidota > Bacteroidia > Bacteroidales > Paludibacteraceae > Colicola. Next base: position 2,293 of record CAMFEN010000226.1, read on the forward strand.
TACCGCGATTGTGTGTTCGACATGGAGTTGGCTTTCATCGCGGGCATGGGCTTCACCCGCCTCCGCGCCATCAAGCATGTCAGCGACAACCTCTCCCTCCACGCCTACCACGAGATAACCAACGGCGTGGAGTAATTTGGGAGAATAGAGGGCATGTTAGCGAAATAATTAATGGTTAATTATACGGCAATTACATGTTAAAGTAATGAATACGATTATACTCAAACCAAAGAAAGAGGAGTCCGTCAAGCGTTTTCACCCTTGGGTGTTCTCCGGTGCGATAGCGAAGATAGTGCTGGATAAGCATTATCCGCTCGACGCGCCTCGCGAGGGCGAGGTGGTGCGCGTGGAGAGTGCGCAGGGCGAAGTGCTGGGCGTGGGGCATTATCAGGTGGGCAGCATTGTTGTGCGGATACTGTCGTTCGGCGTAGGAAGTCTGCCTGCGGATTTCTGGCGCGAGCGCATGGCGGCAGCCTACCGCTTGCGCGAGGCAATAGGCTTGGTGCGTCCTGCGGCGGTCGGCAGCCTGCCCGCGAACAACACCTTCCGCCTCGTCCACGGCGAGGGCGATTTCCTGCCAGGGCTGATAGTGGATGTGTATGCCGACACGGCAGTGGTGCAGGCGCATTCCGTGGGTATGCACCTCATGCGGCAGGAGATAGCCGAAGCGATAGTCGCCGAGGTGCCGCAGGTGGAGCGCGTCTATTATAAGTCCGATGACACCTTGCCTTTCAAAGCCCCCATCGAGGGTGAGAAGACAGGTTACCTTGTGGGCGAAGGGACGGAAGATGAGTTTTGGTCGCAGGAGAACGGACTGGACTTTCGTATCGATTGGCTCCGCGGGCAGAAGACGGGTTTCTTCATCGACCAGCGCGAGAACCGTGCACTTGTGGAGCGCTATGCCTGCGGCAAGGATGTGCTGAACATGTTCTGCTACACGGGCGGTTTCTCGCTCTACG
>CAMFEN010000227.1 GCA_945949375.1 uncultured Bacteroidales bacterium
AGAACTAACGGTCATTACATGGAGAATAAATCACGAGTTAGAAGATGTCTGCTTCAGGAGCGTCAAGATTATCGGTGGCAGGAGACTCTTCGGAGATCGGTTCCTCGTTGCGTTTGTTCTGATACTCCTGCGGGCGGTAGAGAATCTGCACATTCTCGGCAATAACCTCAGTTTTGCGGCGAACTTGCCCGTCTTTCTCCCAAGAGCGAGTTTGGAGTTTGCCTTCAACATATACTTTCATGCCTTTGCGGACATATTTCTCAGCCCATTCAGCGAGGTTGCGCCATAGGACGATTGCATGCCAGTCAGTGCGATCGGGCACTTGGGTGCCGTTCTGCATAACGTAGCCGCGCTCGGTGGTGGCAAGATTGAAGTTAGCGATGGCAACGCCGCGGTCAAGATAGCGTACTTCGGGGTCAGAACCTACGTTGCCAATGAGAATGACTTTGTTTACGGATGACATAGTTAATTATGAATTAAGAGTAATTTTGAATTGGAAAAACCGTGCAAAGTTACGAAAACTTTTTGATATATGCAATAGGAGGCGCGTTTTTTTGTATGGAAATCTCGTTAACAAACAGCAAAAATAGCGAAACAATATGGTTTGTGCTGATTTAATTAAGAAAATAGACTCAAACAGAACGGGGGCATAAATGAGGTATGGAGAAGATAAACTATTTAGTAACGGCAAGGAAAAGGGCAACAAGGCGAGGTAGGAAAGGGAGAGAGTAAAAAAAGGAAGAAGAAAGTGAGAAAACATAATAGACAGAATGGGTATATCATTTTGCAAAGTGATTTGTACAAAATGCACAAGATATTTGCGTATGTCGGAAAAAAGTTGTAACTTTGCCGCCGTTTTGTAGAGAGGATATTTGCGCACATGAATATGACCCTCTAAATCTCCCTTAGGGGAGACTTGATGCGAAAAAAACTAAACAAACAAATCATAACATGCAACAAATCAAACTGAAACGTGGTTTGGACATTCCTTTTGAGGGACGTGCAACGGAGACGATAGGGAGCGTTCGTCGTCCTGCCGTTTACCACATTGTTCCTGACCACTTCGCCGGCATCAAGCCCAAACTCTTGGTGAAAGAAGGCGACCTCGTGAAAGCCGGCAGTCCGCTGTTTCACGACAAGAAGTTCGAGGAGATGTTCTTCACATCACCGGTTAGCGGCAAGGTGGCAGCGATTGTTCGCGGCGACCGTCGCAAGGTGATGTCGATAGACATTGAGGCAGATGAGACGATTGCGTATCAGACGTTTGACAAGACGCAAGACCCTAAAGGGCTGCTCTTGTATTCGGGCTTGTGGAGCCTGATTAAGCAACGTCCGTACGACTGCATCGCGCTGCCGAACAAGACTCCGAAAGCGGTATTCATCTCTACCTTTGACACGGCTCCCGCGGCTCCGAATTACGAGTGGGTGCTGAAAGGTCAGTTGACCGACCTGCAAGCGGCGGTGAGCAAGTTGGCAACCATCGCCCCTGTGTACGTAGGTATTCAGGCAGGGGCGAAAGCCACTGAGTTCCGCGAGTTGAAAGACTGCACCTTGTTTGAGGTGGCAGGTCCCCACCCCGCAGGCAATGTTGGCGTGCAGATTAACCACGTGTTGCCTATCGCCAAGGGCGAGACGGTATGGACGATTAACGTGCAAGACCTTGCTATCATCGGGCGTCTGTTCACCAAAGGCATCGTAGATATGCAGAAGTTGGTGGCGCTGACGGGTCCGTTGGCGGCTAACCCGCAGTATTACAGAGTGTTGCCCGGCATGCCGGTGAGCGCTGTCTTCGGCTGCAATGTGCAGAGCGGCGAGCCCGTGCGCTATGTGGCAGGCAACCCCCTGAGCGGACATCAGGTAGGCTTGGACGAGATGATTTCCGTCTATGACAACCAATTCACCGCGCTGGACGAGGGCAGCGAGACGCATGAGTTCATGGGCTGGTTGATTCCGCGCTTCGGCGATTTCAACGCCAGCTGCACTGACCCTGCGAAGCCGTTGCAACGCCTCTTCGGACAGAAAGAATACAACTGGGATGCACGCTTGAAAGGCGGTCGCCGCGCTATCATCGTGAGTGGCGAGTACGACAAAGTGTTCCCCATGGATATTTACCCCGAATACCTGATAAAGGCGATGATTGCGGGCAATCTTGACCGTATGGAGCAGTTGGGTGCATATGAAGTAGCCCCCGAGGATTTTGCGCTGTGCGAGTACGTATGCACGAGCAAGATGCCGCTGCAAGCCATCGTTCGGGCAGCATTGGATAACCTCAAAAACGAAGTAGAGTAATATGTTTAAGGGTTTATATAAATTGACAGAGAAACTTCGTCCGACCTTCGATGAGGGCGGGAAGTTGCATTGGCTACACTCGGTGTACGACGGTTTTGAGACCTTCCTCTTCACGCCGAACACTACGGCAAAGCGTGTGGGGGCGCAGATACACGATGGTAGCGACTCGAAACGTACGATGATTCTGGTGGTGCTGGCATTGGTGCCCGCGCTGCTGTTCGGTATGTACAACGTAGGTTATCAGCACCTGCTGGCCACCGGCGAGTTGGTTCGCGGCGGCTTGACGAGTGCACTCTTCTGGAAGGCATTCGGCTTCGGTTTCTTGGCTGTACTGCCTTATATCTTAGTTAGTTACATCACCGGTCTCGGTATTGAGTTCACGGTGGCGCAATGGAAGAAAGAGGAGATTCAAGAGGGTTTCTTGGTAACCGGTATCTTGATTCCGCTGATAGTGCCCATCAACACCCCGCTGTGGATGGTGGCTATCGCAACGGCTTTCGCGGTGATTGTCGCGAAAGAGGTGTTTGGCGGTACGGGCTATAATATCTTCAACGTGGCGCTTATCACGCGCGCGTTCCTTTTCTTTGCTTATCCTACGCACATGACGGGCGACCAAGCCTTTGTCCGCACAGGCGGCACCTGGGGTTGGGACGGCGGTAAGACGCTGGTGGACGGCTTCTCGGGTGCTACCCCGCTGACGCAGGTGGCTACCACGACGGAAGCCAATCTCCTGCCCGTAGGTTTCTGGGATGCCTTCAATGGTTTGATACCCGGTTCAGTGGGCGAGACCTGCTGCTGGGCAATCCTATTAGGGGCGCTGCTGCTTATCACAACGGGCGTGGCTTCGTGGAAGACGATGCTGAGCATCTTCGTGGGTGGCGCGCTGACGGCGTGGCTGTTCAACGCTTGCGGTCCGGATACGGC
>CAMFEN010000228.1 GCA_945949375.1 uncultured Bacteroidales bacterium
CCCGCGCCGCAGTGCATCGTTGCTGGATACGACCTCCTGCACCGTGCAAGGACTACTGCCATACGGAGGACATGTGCTACTCACCGTAGGCATCACAGGACTGACCGCTTTCGAGATCATTCCATATCTTTTCTACCCTATGCTCATCGGCGTGGCAGTATTGATTACCATTCTCATTCCTGAAAAATGGACAAGACGGAAGAAGGGTAGTAATGCGCCAATATCTGCTGATAACTAAAGCCTTCCATCGCCATCTCGGCGGCACCTATCTGGCACAGCCCCACGCCATGTCCCCATCCATGCCCACGGAGAATGAACTCCTTGGGCATGTTGTTATTCTGTTCTCCATTAATGCTCGTGAATGAGCTATTATTGTCTTGTCCTCCATTAAAAGCCATTAAAGAATCATTAAAACTTTTACTGCTGTTTTTTAACGACTCGTTGATCGTTTCCGAAGAAGCCATTAATGGCTCATTAGTGGATAGTAACGCCGCATCTTTTAATGATCTTTTAATAGTTTTTTGCGGAGTGATATACACGTCAAACCACGAGCTATATAGGCAGGTGCGCGACAGCACCTGCCTTATTCTCAGTTCCTTGCTGATAACGGCGCGGTGTTTTGAACCGATGATTTCCAACTCGTATATCCTGCCACTGGTGCCTCGCTTGAGAGGTTTTAGTGAAACTATCTCGCCAAAGTCTATGCCCGTCTTTTCGCGAATGATGTCCGCCAGCTCCTCGGCGGTATAGCGCACCTCCCAATCGTGGAAGTCGCGGGTCTCTTGGTCGTAGTTGTTCAGCACCAGCCGCTGCAACCGCATATTGCCTACCGCCTTGCCGCAGTAGGGGCAGTCCACAGGCTGCAGATAAGGCATGTCGATATCCTCCCAGCAGGTGCTGAAACGCTCGGTCTTTCCTCCGCAACATTTGTAGTATCGGCAGTCGCACACCTCATCGCCATATAGCAGCACTTGCCCTGCTGTTTCGCGCACTGCTTGCACAGCCCGCTCGGTCTTTCCTCCGCAGCACTTATAGTAGCGGCAGTCGCATACCTCATCGCCGTATAGCAGTACTTGCCCCGCCGTTTCGCGCACTGCCTGCACTGCCCGCTCGTTGCGGCGCAGCAGCCCTTCGTAGCGTTGGCAGTGGTCGTCGGCACACACGTCGAAACCCACGTGCTCTGTATGTCCTATCGCGCGTATCGCCCACGAGCGGGAGATGACCGCATGGGCTTTGAGCAACTCCAACGGACTATCCGCCGACATCTCTGACGAGATGACGGAGCTGAGATAATCTTCAAGGGGAAGGGTATTGATGGCGGTCTCCGTACCATCGGCGTTCTTGCGGATAGTGAGTCTGCCTTCAAAGATTTGGTCTTCGTGCCTATCCCAGTGGAAACCAATACCGATACGCACACTCTTTAGCAAGAAACACTGTTCCCGCTGCTCAAACTCAATATGCGGAGCAGTCAGTATGCCAACGGAAATATCCATATCTTTGGATTAAGGATGAAGGACTTTCTTTGGATAAAGGATGAAGGACACAGGATGAAAGACAAAATAGTTTTTGTTTGGATAAAGGATTAAGGACACAGGATGAAAGACAAAGTAGTTTTTGTTTGGATAAAGGATTAAAGACACAGGATGAAAGACTAAATAGAATCAACTCTGAAACTTATAGACGAAGGTAATAAGTCTTTCATCCTTCATCCTTTATCTTTCATCTTTCATCCTTTATCTTTTAGCAATGCGGTCTTTTATCTCATCTACTATTGCTTTTGCCACTTCTTCTTTGGGCATCAGTGGCAGGGGGGAGCAGTTGCCGTCGGCGTGGTAGATCGTTACCTTGTTGGTATCGGTGCCGAATCCGGCGCCTGCGTCTTGCAGCGAGTTGAGTACTATCATGTCCAAACCTTTCTGCTGCATCTTGCGTAGCGCATTCTGCTCTTCGTTGTTCGTCTCCAGCGCAAAGCCCACAAGCCGTTGGTCGGTTCTTTTGCTCGCACCGAGGGCGGCGGCAATGTCGTGCGTGGTCGTCAGGTTGAGCGTTAGCCCAATCTGTCCGGGGGCTTTTTTGATTTTCTGCATGGCCTTCTCTGCAGGCTTGAAGTCGGCGACGGCGGCGCATAGGATACCGATGTCGGCGTGCTCGAAGTGCGCTGTGCAGGCGTTGTACATCTCCTCTGCCGAGCGCACGGGTACGATGATGAGTTGCCCTTTTCCTGCGGATAGGTATGCGGGCATGAACGGTGCAGGCACTGTGGTCGGACCGCTTACGAGCGTAACCTCCGCCCCGCGGCGTAAGCAGTCTGTCGCCAGCGCATAGCCCATCTTGCCTGTGGAGTAGTTGCTCAGAAAACGCACGTGGTCGAGCGCCTCTTGCGTGGGTCCTGCGGTAATCAGCACGCGCTTGCCTAAAAGGTCTTTCGGCGTGAGGGCGCTATAGATAGCCTCGGCTATGTAGTCCACCTCCTGCATACGTCCTTTGCCCGAAGTGCCGCAAGCCAGCTCTCCTTCTGCGCAGTCGAGCATGGTGATGTTGTCCCACGATGCCAATGTCTGTATCGCCTTTTGCGTAGCGGGGTGGGCATACATCTTGTCGTTCATCGCCGGTGCGATCACCACGGGCTTGCGCATAGCGCAGAAAGTGGTGGTCAGCGCATCATCGGCGATGCCGTTTGCCATCTTCCCCAGCACGTTGGCGGTTGCCGGAGCCACCACCATCAGGTCTGCCCAGTCGGGTAGGGAGATATGCTCGGTAGAATGGACGTTTGCGGGCGCGAAGACATCGGAATAGACGGGGTAACCCGACAGCGTCTGCAGCGTTAGTGGGGTAACAAACTGCAAGGCATTGGCGGTGGTCGTAATACGCACATCGGCTCCTGCTTTGCGCAGAAGCCGAATCAACTCCGGTATCTTGTAAGCGGCAATGCCCCCGCTGATACCTATTAGGATGTGCTGTGGGATAGTTTTCACGTTGCTGTCTATAGGTTGCTATAGTCCCTATAGCTGCTATAGTTTCTATAGTCGCTATAGGTTTCTTTTTACTTCAACGCCTCGTCTTTGTTGCTGCCTTTGTAGATGAGGTCGCCTTCGAGGAACTCTTGCGTTGCCATCAAGGTCGGTTTGGGCAGCTTCTCGTACGAGCGAGAGATTTCGATTTGCTCCTTGTTCTCGAAGGTCTCTTCCAGCGAGTCTTGGGGTACGGAGAAAT
>CAMFEN010000229.1 GCA_945949375.1 uncultured Bacteroidales bacterium
ATACGAGCTCGGGACGGGTGACTGGAGTTCAGACGTGTGCTCTTCCGATCTCCCCAAAAAAAAAGGGGAGATAAAGATGCCCCTATTCCTGTCCCCTCTCCCTGCGTTGGGGAACAAAAAAAGGGCTTACGTAGATTTTTGCCTCTCGTAAGCCACTTTCTAACCAAAGAGGCTACCTAACAACTAATGTTAGGCAACCTCTTTTCCTATTTATCCTATCAAGATTACTTACTCTGCTTTTGCACCCATCACGGTATATTCAACACCGTTGCGACGGATGTAGAGCACGCCATTGCGGAAGAACTTCTCAGCCTTCTCGCTCTCGATAGTAGCATTGTCGATTCCCTCTGCCTGTGTTACACTATAAATATAACTACCTTGATTCATCTCATACGTGCTGTTGTATAGAGACATTGTTCCACATATGATTACTACATCTCCCGGCTTAATGAGTTCGTTCATTTCTGCTTCCGAACGAATAGAGTCTTTATTCAAGCCGAAACAGCCGTAAACATACATTTGATTTTTGTCGTCAGAGATATAGAAATTGATATTCTTATACTTATCTTGTTTCTCAGTCCATGCACTGATAGAGTCAATTTTACCAACGACGTAAACAGTTTCATGTAAACTCTTGCCGGCTTCAATCAGTGCTTTAGCCTCCGTTACTGTGTAAGCCGTTTCCGGAGTATTAGCGATATGAACAGCCTCCTCTACGAGTCCTTCCATAATCTCTATGGTTTTAATCTCCCATGTTGCCGCTGCAGAATTGCTTGACGTATAAACAAAAGCAATCTGTGTTTTATCGCTAATGTAGTTAGTCAAATCAATCTCTCCCGACTCAAAGAAAGTCCAAGAGGTGCCATCTGGCCAGTTGGGAACGGTAATGGTATCCCATGTTGTGCCATCTTTGGTAACTTGCACACTCAGTTGAGATAAATCACCAAATCTGCGTGCGTGCGTAAATTGCATTTTTGCATGCTCTATATTTGCAGTCTTTAAATCAATAATAGGGGAAATCAACCAACTTTCTGTTGCATAATTCGCACCGTTATAGAATGCAGATGCTTTATAACCATACTTTGTGTCGCGTTTCCAAACATACGACAAACTATCATGCATAATCTTGTTGTCAATTGTCCAACCTAACGAGTCGGTGGTGAAATTGATGGCATACAAAGGAGCACCTTCAACAGTACCTTCGGTTCCTCCTTTTATGGTTAAGGCAGTAAAATCGAATTGTGCAGAATTGCCGGCTCCATCCGTACCTAAATTGGCTTTCTCTCCTACGGTAAGCACAACTTTTTTAGAATCACCGGTCCATTCTACTTTTACTACTCCTCCTGTTGTATCACATACCAAAGTACCACAATCTACAGTATTATCTGCTGATAATCTTGCTTTTCCTTTGGCAGATATCTCAAAGGAAATGCTTTGCATCGGAGAACCTGCAGTGATAGTCAATGTTCCGCCGGCATAGATACGTAAATCTTTAGACGTCTCGTTGTAAGCAGGTGCGTTGGAACTTGCTGCTTTTTCTGTGGCAATCGAAAAGTGATTGTCTGTGGTGATAAAATTAGTAGCAGCGTAGTCCGCTACGGTGATGGTGGTTGCGGCTGAGGCATTTAGCGCCATCAATGCCGCAACGGCTGAAAAGAAAAACTTTTTCATAACTTTAATAGATTAAATGGTTAGTAGTTTGTTTTTATTCTTTCTCTTTCACATAGACATTCTTTACCTCCCATGTAGCGGAAGCCTTTTCGCTACTGGTATATTTGAATGCTATGGTTAGGGTTTTTCCTTTGAATGGTGCCAAGGACATGTTACCTGTGCTGTAGAATGTCCAGTCGGTGCCATCGGGCACTATGTAGTTGCCGTCGGCGTCTTGGTTGAAGGGGATATGTGTCCATTGGCAAGCCGTAACATCCCCTGCAAAATCCGTGCTACCCCAAACACTCAGTTCCTCTGTGAAGTTGCTGAAGAACTTGGAGGCTTGGTCGAAGATAAGTACGGGGTCCTCCGCGTCTAATAATGAGATATAAGGCGAGATGAGCCAACTCTCGGTGGCGTGGTTTTTACTGCTGACATAAGCACTCGCCTTCATACCATAAGAGGAAGAGGTGTTCCATACATAGGACAAAGCCGCCGGCATAATCACATTTTGTATGGTGAAATCGCCTTGGCTGTTGTTGGCAAACGACTCTGCCAGATAGTAGGGCGAAATTACCCATTGCCCATCGGTCATGATAAAGTTGGTGGGTTTGCGCTTGCTCTCGGTCAGCATGTTCCATGCCGCGCCATCGTAGGTGAAGCGTCCAGCTGTCCAACCTGCGGCATTCTTGTAAACCACGCAATAGGTGGCATCTGCCTCGGCATAGGGTAGGGCGGTCTTCAGGTAGATGGGCAGTTGGGTAGCAGGCTTGGTAGCATAGTCCGCGTCAATGCTCTGGTAGAAATCTTTCTTTACTACAAAAATCAGAACATCTTCTATGCTGAAAAATTCCCATTCATAAGATTCCGTCTTATTCAATATAGTGCACTCTTGCTGTTGTGCATTATTGTAATTGTACCAAATAATATACTTCTCGTTTGGTTGGGCATCTTCGAAGTTATCAGCCATCAGACTAGAGAAGTTCGAAATAGTTAAATGTTCTTTCGTTAACCAGTTATTATTACTGCCAAACTCAGCGTAGTCTCCTGCGCGCAAGTTGTATTCCTTCATATTGTCAAATGCTTTCAGGTAAGCTGGCATTTGGTTGAACACATTGTAGGTTACTTTGAAGGTGGAACCTTCGTTGTCGGGCATGCTTGCACCGAGGAAGTTCTCTTTCAAGAAGATAGGGAGGAAATAGCCTGCATGCTCGTCGCTTTCGAAGCAGTGGGTGCCGCCTAATCGCACCAATGCCTTGTAGATAACAGAGTCGGTGGCAACGAGCGTGGTGTCGGTATTGTCTATCTCATGGGCATAGGCGATGATAGCCGGATTGCGCGAGATGGTGTCGTAGTCTTTGTCAGTCAGGGTGTAGGTGAACACCTCTTGCGTGGTGATAGCCGTGCCGGGTTCGGGCAACTGGTGGGTAGTGTACCAATCTGCGCACGAGACCATACCGAGGAAGGCTAATCCCAATATGTATTTGCTCAAGTTTTTCATAATGCTTGTGTTTAGAGTTTAGTGTTTTAGAACGCACTCTTTAGACG
>CAMFEN010000230.1 GCA_945949375.1 uncultured Bacteroidales bacterium
CTGCACTACGAGGTGCGCTACCAAGATAAACCCGTTGACCCGCGCAACTTCTACTTCTACGACCTCACCCCAGAGCAGTACGACCAGATGATCCAACTCTCCAACAATTTCGGACATATGCTCGATTAAGGACCGCTTCGCTGTTAGACCGCTTCGCTGTTAGACCGCTTCGCTGTCCGACCGTTTCACTGTCCGACCGTTTCACTGTTAGACCGTTTCACTGTTAGACCGCTTCACTGTTAGATGTTAGATCGCTTTGCTGTCCGGGGACGCCTGCGTACCCGGAAAGCGGTCTAACTTCAAACAGCGCGAAGCGCGGTCTTTTTTCTTTCAGCGCGTCAGCGCGGTCGTTCAGTCGCAAGACGGTCTTTCAGGCTGTCGCAGAGGTGGCGTGGGTTTTTCAGTAGTGGTCGTGTGGAGTAGAAGCACTCGCCTTGTATCTCAGGGATGCTGTCGTTAAGGCGCAGTTGTCGCATTATCTCGTTGCCTGTAGCCCATGCGGAGGTTTTTTGCTTGGCGGTGGGTTGGTTTAACAATCGATAGGGAGCGACGCCTATATATAGGCGGCATCCGTGGCTGTTGTCAGCCCACCAGCGTGCGAGCGTGGCATAGTCCACGCCCTTGCGCCCTATCTCCCAGTAGAGTTGCGGCACGACATAGTCTATCCATCCCTCTTTCATCCAGAGTACGATGTCGGCATACAGGTCGTCGTAGTTGGTCATGCCGGCACGGATGCCGAGCGTGCTGTCGTTGCGATAGACGCCGAAGGGGGAGATACCAAACTGCACTTCGGGTTTCAGGCTATGTATGACGGTATGCAGTTCTCGGATGATGGTGTTCACGTTGTCGCGCCGCCAATCGTTGATATTGCTAAACCCGCGGGGATTGGCTTCGTAAGTAGCACGGTCGGGTATAGACTGCCCTTTGACGGGATAGGGGTAGAAATAGTCGTCCATGTGGATGGCATCGATGTCGTAGCGCGAGACGATATCGCTCACCACCATGCAGATCCATGCCTGTGTGTCTTCCTTCCCGGGGTCGAGGTACCATTGGTTGTTGTATTGAAAAGCACAGGCTTTCAGTATGTGTGCTGTGGCTTCGGGTAGCGGGTAGTCTTTGAGCGTGAGGCGATAGGGGTTGAGCCATACATGCACCTCCATGTTGCGTGCATGCGCCTCGCGGAGCACCAGCTCCAGCGGGTCGTAGGGCATCTGCACGCCCCACCTGCCCGTCTTACCCGTCAGCCAACGGCTGACAGGCTCCAACTCCGAGTAGTAGAGCGCATCGGCGGTAGGACGCACTTGGAAGATGATGGCGTTGACGCCCAAGGATTGCAGGGAGTCGAGCAGGAAAACCATCTCCTGTTGTTGTCGCAGGCTATTGCCTACGGCTTCTGTAGATGGCCAGTCGATATTCGCTACAGTGGCAATCCACGCCCCGCGGAAACGGGACGCATGCGGTTCTGCGTATGTGCAGAGCGCGAGAGAGAGAAGGATAAATAGAGAAAGTTTACGCATTGTTTTTGTTATTACCCGCGGGTACGCGGCGTCCCCGCCCGCTTAATCACTGATTGACGAAATGAACTTACTCATTTCATTTCGCAAAGGTACAACTTTTTTTTGAAATATCCAAATGAATACTAAATGTTAATGTAGCAAATGAAGCAAATGTAGCATTTGTTATCGTAAACCATAACATGTAATTGTCGTGTAATTATTCATATAATTTTGCTATGAAATAATTAATGGTTAATTATACGGGAATTATATGTTAGGCTGTAACATGCTACATTTGCTACATTTGCTACATTGCAATTTAGTATTGATATGCTACTCGTTTAGGTCTCGGTAAAGACTTTATGTTGGGATGTAACAAATAAGGTGGGGTTGAAAATGGGGTAGTTGGAGTGAAAAACGGGGTACTTTTGGCTCAAAGTACCCCCTCTTTTTTGTTAAAAAGTATTAAATTTTGGGGGGTTGAGGGGTTATTCTAATTATTATATATTATATATATAATAATTTAATATGTGGGGTGGGGGTTACTCATTTTCTATGTAGCAGATGAAGCAAATGTAGCAAATGTGGCATTTTGCATTTTCGCCAAATGCCTACCATGCTTATCTACGCCAAGATAGCCGCCGAATACGGCATATCCGAAGAACGAGTACGCAAAATCATACGCTCTCCGTAATTATTGGGCGTACTTGACCAACAAACGGCAAAAAAATGTAGTACCTTTGCAGCGAAATTTCAAAACCTTATCGCCATGAAAGTCCGAATATCGCTGTGAAAGGTGCTACACAGCCTAAAGAAATAGCACCACCCCACTTAAACGCTAAACGCTATACTTTCAACCACCATGGGAAAAGTTACTTATGAGTACCCTATCAAGGACATCTGCGGCAAGATTGGCAAGAACGCGACCATGGGCTTTGCGCACCGCGGCGAAACGAAGTACACCGTGAAGTACGGCACCCGCACCACGCCCGTTACGCCTGCCGAGATGCAGCAGCGCAACAAGTTCAAAACGGCGGTTACCGCTACGCGCACGCGTATGCAAGACCCCGAGAAGTACGCGCAAGACCTCGCGGCTTTCCAAGCGCAGACCCGCTACAAGACCTTGTACCAGTACGTCTTCAACGACGAGATGGGCAAGTTGGCTTGATAGGGCTTCTATTAGAAGTTAGAAGTTAGACCGCGCTTCGCGCTGTTAGAAGTTAGACAGCGAAGCGGTCAAACAGCGCAAGCGGTCAAATCTCTAACAGCAGGCGGGGACGCCTGCGTACCCGGGCATTTAATGGTGCGGCCTGGAGACCGCACCTCCTTGAAAGCTGGCGGGGATGGCTGCGTACCCGGGGGCTTCGAGCCGGAGGGGGTCTTTGTCCGCATCTCCGACCGCAAAATCACCATCCGAGACACCGTCTTTTATCGCACGCACCGACACCCTCCTGCGAACACAAACCATCACCCAAAAAGAACGCTACATCCCACCCTTCTACCGCTTCTGCACCATTTCATTTGCTACATTTGCTACATTTGCTACATTAGCATTTAGTATTCATCTGCTTCTACGCTACCTCAAAAGAAGTTAGAAAGCTTCGCTGTTAGATGTTAGACCGCTTCGCTGTTTATAGCAGGCGAGGACAACCCCGAGTTGGTGCGGGCACGCGAGTTGGGACTGCGGATTTATTC
>CAMFEN010000231.1 GCA_945949375.1 uncultured Bacteroidales bacterium
TGCGTTTGGTCTCGGGAGTCTTGGCGCGGGAGAGCAGGTCGGAGACGACGATGATAAGCCCCAACTTCGCCAACTCAGAGGGTTGGAAGGTAATGCCTCCGAGGCGCATCCAGCGTGTAGCGCCGTTGGCTGTGAATGCCAGCGGGTTGCCGGGGATAAGCAGAGAATAGAGGCAAAGGATGGATACACCGAGCAACAAGTACCCACCGAACCGAACAACATAGGTGGGCAGCAACTGAATGCCGAACGCTACGGCAATGCCCAATGCGATGAACAACATCTGTCCGCCGATGGGACCCAATACGGACCCCTTGGCATAGACAAGCGTGCTGGACGCAGAGAAAAGCGTGATGACCGCCAATGCCACGAGTACCAAATACAGTACCCAGAAAGTGCGGTCAATATGTAGGTTAGTCAGTAGTTTCATAGGTTACGGACGGCTTGCATGAATTGGTCGCCTCTGTCTTCGTAGGAGCGGAAGAGGTCGAAGGAAGCGCAGCATGGCGAGAGGAGGACGGTGTCGCCTTCGCGGGCAGCGCGGAAAGCACCCTCAACAGCGTCGTGAAGGTTGTCGGTGTCAATGATATTCAGCCCGAAAGAGCCGAAGTGCTCCCGCAGTTTCTCGTTGTGGAGTCCCATAAAGACCAGCGTGTGGCATTTCTCTCGGACGAGTTGGTCTATCTCGGAGTAGTCGTTGCCTTTGTCTTTGCCGCCGAGGATGAGCACGGTGGGGGCGGTCATGGACTCCAGCGCGTACCAGCAGGAGTTGACATTCGTCGCTTTGGAGTCGTTGATGAAGCGCACACCACGCACGGTGGCGACATATTGCAGTCGGTGCGCTACTCCGGCGAACTGTTGCAGGCTCTCGCGGATGACGCTGTTCTTGATATGCAGGATTTGCGCGGCGAGCGAGGCAGCCATAGAGTTGAGTTGGTTGTGCTTACCTTGCAGGCTCAGTTGCTCCACAGGCACTTCCAAAGGCTCTGGGCAGGCATTGACGACGAGGTTGTTGTGGTCAATCCACGCGGCATTCACGCCTCCTACTTTGTCGGCGGACTCGTTGGGCGTTGCGAAGCCGAAGGGGTAGAGCGTTGCTCCCGGACGCATCTTCTCTATCTCGCGGTCGAGCACCGGGTCCTCTGACCAATAGATGAAGGCGTCGTCCTGCGTCTGGTTTTGCGTAATGCGGAACTTGGCGTTTACATAGTTCTGAAAATCAAAGCCGTAACGGTCGAGGTGGTCGGGGGTAATGTTCATCAGGATGGCGATGTTCGCGCGGAAGTCGTACATGTTATCCAACTGGAAAGAGGATAACTCGATGACATAATAGTCGTGGTCTTCGTGCGCCACTTGCAGGGCGAGAGAGTTGCCGATGTTGCCTGCGAGACCCACATTCAGCCCCGCACGGTGGAGTATGTCGTAGATGAGCGAGGTGGTCGTGGTCTTGCCGTTGGAGCCTGTGATACAAATCATCTTGGCATGGGTGTAGCGCGCGGCGAACTCTATCTCGGATATGATGGGCGTGCCTTGCGCCTGTAATTGTTGGATAAGCGGTGCAGTGAGAGGGATACCCGGGCTCTTCACTACCTCATCAGCATTGAGAATCTTCTCGGCGGTATGCCCGCCGTCTTCCCACGCGATGCCGTGCTGGTCGAGCATGGCGCGGTAGGGCAACTTGATTTCTCCCATATCGCTAACGAATACCTCGTAACCTTTCTCTTTGCCGAGAATCGCGGCTCCCGTGCCCGACTCTCCGGCTCCTAATACTACCAAACGCTTTGTTTCCATATTGCTCTTTTACTTTTGGGGCAGGCGGTGGCACCTGCGTATCGTAATTATCGTATCTTGAGGGTGAGGAGGGTGAGGGCGGCGAGGAGGAGGGTGGTAATCCAAAAGCGGAGAACGATTTTTGTCTCGTGGTGCAACTCGTTGCTTCCCTTGAAGCGGATGTTGCAGGTGGGGTCGTTCTTCAGCACTTGCTCCACGCTGGTGCGGAAGTGGTCATGCAGTGGGGCGCGTTTCCATACGCGGACATGCTTGCCGCGGCGCTTTGCGAACTTATAGACCTGCGTCTGCAAGATGACGGATACGCTCTCCATGAGGAAGACTCCGCAGAGGATGGGGAGCAGCAACTCCTTGTGAATCAGTACGGCACAGACGCCGATGATACCGCCGATGGTGAGGCTTCCCGTGTCGCCCATGAAGATTTGTGCGGGGAAGCCGTTGTACCAGAGGAAGCCTACCAATGCGCCGACGAAGGAGGCGAGGAAAACAACCAACTCTTCGCTGCCCGGGATGTACATTACATCGAAATAGTCTGCCCAAACGTAACTGCCGCTGATGTACGCGAGCGCGATGAGCGCCACGCCAATGATAGCCGAGTTGCCTGCGCACATGCCGTCCATGCCGTCGTTGAGGTTGGCACCGTTGCTCACGGCTGCGACCACGAAGACCGTTAGCAGCACGAAGAATATCCATCCTGCGCGGTACTTGTTCTCGCTACCAAGGAAGGAGAATAGGTCGGCGTAATTGAAGTTATGGTGCTTGACGAAGGGGATGGTGGTCTGCGTGGACTTGACGGAAGGAGACTTCTCCACGATGGTGATGTTGTTCTCCGTGCGGGTAGAGACTTGCTCGTTCATGGTAGTTACGGGGCTGTAGCGGAGGGTGAGCCCGACGATGAGTCCGAGCGCCACCTGCCCTGCTATCTTGACCCATCCGTTGAGCCCGTCTTTGTTGCGGCGGAAGGTTTTGATGTAGTCGTCGGCAAAGCCCAGTGCCCCAAG
The DNA here is from genome assembly GCA_945949375.1 of uncultured Bacteroidales bacterium. Classification (GTDB taxonomy): domain Bacteria; phylum Bacteroidota; class Bacteroidia; order Bacteroidales; family Paludibacteraceae; genus Colicola. The sequence continues at coordinate 2,787 of CAMFEN010000231.1, forward strand.
GATGAGGGTGGTGATGAGCATGAGCAGGAGGTAGATGTTGCTCAGGTTGCCGATGAGCACGACGGGCAGTAAGATACTGAAAATGATGACGATACCGCCCATAGTGGGTACTCCTTTCTTGGCTACATTGAAGGGGTCGGTCTTCTCGTCGCGCTGCACCTCGGTGATGTGTTTGCGCTTCATGAAAGCGATGAAGTACTTGCCGAAATAGATACTGATGAGCAGGGCAAGAACCGCCGCGACGATGGCGCGGAAGGAGATGTAGGTCATGAGGCGCGAGCCCGGGAAGTCGGGGAGCAGTTGGAATAAGGAGTAGAGCATTGTTTGAATTAAGAATTATGAATTAAGAATTAAGAATTAAGAATTAAGAGGGCATTGTGGGCGGAGT
>CAMFEN010000232.1 GCA_945949375.1 uncultured Bacteroidales bacterium
TCGCGCGAGATATCTTCGTCGTGGGTGCCGATTTCTGCCTTGGTAGTGGGGGTGATGATGGGCGTGGGGAACTGCTCGTTCTCGCGCATGCCCTCCGGCAGACGCACGCCGCAGATTTCGCGCACGCCGCTCTTGTAGGCACGCCAAGCGGAGCCGCAGAGGTAGCCGCGCACAATCATCTCAATAGGATAGCCCTCGCAGCGGATGCCGACCGTTACCATCGGGTCGGGGGTAGCCTGCTTCCAGTTGGGAACGATGTCGGTGGTCGCATCGAGGAACTTCGCGGCAATCTGATTGAGGATCTGCCCTTTGAAGGGGATACCCTTGGGCAGAATCACATCGAATGCCGAGATACGGTCGGTAGCGACCATCACGAGACGGTCATCGCCGATGAAATACACATCACGTACTTTGCCGTGGTACACCCCTGTCTGATTGGGGAAAGAGAAGTTAGTAGCAGTTAATGCTTGCATGGCTAATTATGAATTATGAATTATGAATTATGAGTGCATTGCCTATTATCGGTAAGCGAATATATAGTTCAAAAGTAGGTTATAGGTAGCATATACCTCTTATTATCCTACGTATATCCTACGTATATCCTACGTATATCTTACCTAATCGTCTGCTGTTCGTCGGCTTATTCACTCGACTTACTTGTACTCATCCCATGCCTTGATTTCCAGTTGGTCGATGTCGATGGTGCAGAAGGCGTTGATGAAGGCGGCTGCGAGTCGGGCATTGGTGAGCAGCGGCACATTGAGGTCGATAGCGCCTCGGCGCACATGGTAGCACACATCGTGCGCAGGGTCGGAGACGATATCCTTGGGGACACTCACCACCAACTCGATGGTCTTGCTATGGAGCAGGTCAAGCGCTTGGGGATGACCTTCCTCACCGGGCTGATAGACCGTGATATTCGGCACTCCCGCCTCATTGAGGAACTGGCTGGTGCCGCGGGTAGCATAGATAGTGAAGCCTTTGCTAACCAACTGTTTGACAGAGTCTAACATCTGCACTTTCTGCTTGGCGTCGCCCACGGAGATGAGCACATTCTTCTTCGGGATACGCAAACCCACGGAGAGCATAGAGGTGAGCAGGGCAGCATTGGCATCCTCGCCCAAGCAGCCTACCTCGCCCGTGGAAGCCATGTCCACACCGATGACGGGGTCGGCTTTCTGCAAGCGGTTGAAACTGAACTGCGAAGCCTTGACACCGACATAATCGAAGTCGAAGAGCGACTTATTGGGTTTCTCCACCGGCAAGCCCAGCATGATACGGGTAGCAATATCGATGAAGTTGATTTTCAACACCTTGCTCACGAAGGGGAAGGAGCGCGACGCACGCAGGTTACACTCGATGACCTTGATTTCGTTGTCGCGGGCAAGATACTGGATATTAAACGGACCGCTGATATTCAGTTCGCGGGCAATCTGTCCGCTGATTTTCTTGATTCGGCGCACGGTCTCGACATAGAGTTTCTGCGCAGGGAATTGGATGGTGGCGTCTCCGGAGTGTACCCCCGCGAACTCGATATGCTCGGAGATAGCATAGGCGATGATTTCGCCGTCTTTTGCCACGGCATCCATCTCCACCTCCTTGGTGTTGAGCATGAACTTCGAAATGACCACGGGGTGTTTCTTGCTGACCGTAGCAGCCAGTTTGAGGAAACGCTCCAGCTCGTTTTGGTTGGAGCAGACATTCATCGCCGCGCCGGAGAGCACATACGAGGGGCGGACGAGGACGGGGAAGCCCACTTTCTCAATGAAGCGGTTGACATCGTCCATCGAGGTGAGGGCGCTCCACTCGGGTTGGTCCACGCCGATACGGTCGAGCATGGCGGAGAACTTATCGCGGTCTTCGGCGTTGTCGATAGACTGCGCGGTGGTGCCAAGGATAGGCATGTGCTGTGCGTCGAGTTTGAGCGCAAGGTTGTTCGGAATCTGCCCGCCTGTGGAGACAATCACACCGTGGGGGTTCTCCAACTCGAGAATATCCATCACGCGCTCGAAGGTCAACTCGTCGAAATAGAGGCGGTCGCACATGTCGTAGTCGGTGGAGACGGTCTCGGGGTTGTAGTTAATCATCACGGAGCGGTATCCGTTCTCGCGAATGGTCTTGAGCGCCTGCACGCCGCACCAGTCGAACTCCACGGAGGAGCCGATACGGTAAGCACCGGAGCCGAGCACGACAACGGAGCGCTTATCGTGGAGGTACTCCACATCGTTGGCTACGCCCGAGTAGGTCAGGTAGAGGTAGTTGGTCTGTGCGGGGAACTCACCGGCGAGAGTGTCTATCTGCTTCACCACAGGCAACACGCCTTTGCGCTTGCGGTAGTCGCGCGCTACGAGGACGGCTTGGTCCATATCCATCTGCTCGCCGAGGCGCAGGGCTTTGGCAATCTGGAAATCGGAGAAACCACACACCTTCGCCTCACGCAGCAGGTCGGTGTCAAGTGCTTCCAGCGAGGAAAGGGCTTGCAGACGGGCGTCTATTTGGCAGATATGTTGCAGTTTCTCAAGGAACCAGCGGTCAATCTTCGTCAGTTCGTGCAGACGGTCGATGGTGTAGCCGCAGCGGAGCGCCTGCGAGAGGAAGAAGATACGCTTGTCGGTCGGTGCGGAGAGAGCATGGTCGAGGTCATCCACCTGCAAGGCTTTGTTCTCGGTGAAGCCGTGCATGCCCTGTCCTATCATACGGAGGCCTTTCTGGATGGCGTCTTCGAAGGTGCGCCCTATCGCCATCACCTCGCCGACGGATTTCATGGATGAGCCTAACTCACGGTCCACGCCGCGGAACTTACCCAAGTCCCAGCGCGGCAACTTACAAACAACATAGTCGAGCGCGGGCTCGAAGAAAGCGGAGGTGGTCTTGGTTACGCTGTTCTTGAGTTCAAACAAGCCGTAGCCGAGTGCCAGTTTGGCTGCCACGAATGCCAAGGGGTAGCCCGTTGCTTTCGACGCCAGCGCCGAGGAGCGCGACAGACGGGCGTTCACCTCGATGACGCGGTAGTCCTCCGAGTTGGGGTCGAACGCATACTGCACATTACACTCGCCCACAATGCCGATATGGCGGATAATCTTGATGGAGAGGGCGCGGAGTGTGTGGTACTCTGAGTTGGTGAGCGTCTGCGAGGGGGCGATGACGGTGGACTCGCCCGTGTGGATA
>CAMFEN010000233.1 GCA_945949375.1 uncultured Bacteroidales bacterium
CTACGGTTGCAACGATGTTATCCACATGCTCTTCGGTGTAGCCAAGCCGGGTGAGCAGGCGGCTACCGTACTCACGCAGATGAAAGATGTGCTGCGCAGCCGACACACCATTGCCCCCGACGACGACCGTGCTTTCTGGGGACAGGACCTCGGCGCAGAGTTTCGGGCAGTGGACATGCTGATAATGGGACTGACTATCTTAGTATGGTTCATAGGTTTAGGCACCCTCCTCTCCGGCGCCATAGGCGTGAGCAATATCATGCTCGTTACTATCCGCGAGCGGACCAAAGAGATAGGTATCCGCCGAGCCATAGGGGCTTCCCCAGCCTCCATCGTCGGGCAGATACTGGCGGAGAGCACTTTCCTCACTGCCCTGTCGGGGGTATTGGGTATCGTGGCAGGCGTCGGAATCCTGCAAGCCGTCTCCCCGCTGCTGGCGAACAATGAGATGTTCTCTCAAGGCACACAAGTATCTTTCTCCGTAGCCTTTGGCGGATTACTCATACTGATTGCTGTAGGCTTGCTCGCCGGACTCCTGCCTGCCAAACGAGCCCTCGCTATAAAACCCATTGAAGCATTAAACGAAGAATGATCGGATAGCCCCATTGGGCTATCCGACCGCGCTCCGCGCTAAAAGACAAAAGACCGCTCACTTCGTTCGCTGTCAGACTGATAAACAGAGAGTAAATCAGTTGTTCAGCGAAGCGGTCAAATTAGTTAAATAGTAAATAGTCAAATAGTAAAATGAAAAACTGGAAGAAGTGGACGCTGTTGTCCGTAGTACTAATAGCCGTAGTGGCTGTGTTTGTATTTCTCTGGTTGCGCTCGCGCCCCGAGCCCGTTTCCTATGAGGTACTGGCGGTGGAGCGCAGGGACTTGCAGCGCACCACACTCGTTACGGGCAAGGTGGAGCCCCGCGACGAAGTGGCTGTCAAGCCGCAGATTTCGGGTATCGTAGCCGAACTGTACAAAGAAGCCGGCGACCAAGTGCGTGTAGGCGACCCTATCGCGAAAATCAAGGTTATCCCCGACATGGCGCAACTGGCTTCGGCAGAGTCGCGTGTAAGGCTGGCGAAGTACAACGTAGAGAACAGTCGCGAGGTCTTCCGCCGCGACTCGGCATTGCTGGCGAAGCAGGTAGTGTCGCAGGAGACCTATGACAAGAGCCGCTTGCAGTATATCGCCGACTGCGAGGAGTTGCAGGCTGCAGAGGATAACCTGAGCATCACCCGCGACGGCGTGGCAGCAAAAGCAACGGACGGCTTCACCAACACCATTGTGCGCGCCACCATTTCCGGCACGGTGCTGGATGTGCCGGTCAAGGTCGGTAACTCCGTTATCTTGAGCAACACCTTCAACGATGGTACCACTATCGCCACCATTGCCGACATGCAAGACCTGCTCTTCGTGGGCTCTATCGACGAGACAGAGGTGGGCAAACTGCGCGTGGGCATGCAGATGACGCTGGTAGTCGGCGCACTCAACGACCAACGCTTCCCCGCTTCGTTGGAGTATATCGCCCCCAAAGGGACAGAGAGCAACGGCGCGATGATGTTCGAGATAAAAGGGGCAGCAGCGATACCTGACAGCGTGGTGATTCGGGCGGGCTATAGCGCCAACGCCGAGATAGTGTTGGACGAGCGCAAGCAGGTGCTGACCGTGCCCGAGTATGCAGTAACCTTCGAGAACGATAGTGCCTTTGTCCAACTGCTCACCGACACAACCCAACAGACCTATACCCGCCATCCCATCACCACAGGGCTGAGCGACGGCATACAGATAGAGGTAACCGACGGACTTACCACTACCGACCACATCCGCGGCAATGAGACAACAACCGAACAATAAAAAAAACCTATCCTCTGCAAAAATCCCTAAAATCTCGCGAGCGTATGCGAGCAGGATATAGAAAAATGCCTTGCTGCGGGCTACGCCCTTGCAGAGATTGAGAAGGATTTTGTGCGGATAATATCAGTTCCGATGCACTTTTAATTCCTAATTCCTAATTGATAATGCGTTTTCGCTTTCTTATACTCTCTGGTGTGCTCCTCTTTACCATAGGTATGGAGGCTGCACCCTACACCTTGCAGCAGTGTATCGACACCGCCTTGGTGAACAACCTCTCTGTGCGCCAACAGGCGAACCGCCTTGCCTCGCAGCGGCTTGCATACAAGCAATCGAAAGCCAATATCTCCCCTGAGTTATACGGCAATATCGGGCAGTCTTGGGGCTTCGGACGCAGCACCGGTGCCGACAACATCAGCCGTATACAGAACTCCTCGCAGACATCTTTCAACCTCTCTGCCAACCTAATGCTCTTCGACGGGCTGGCGATGAAGTTCAATATCGACGAGGCAGCGGCGAACATGCAAGCGAGCGAAGCCGACATGCAGGCGCAGCAACTGCAAATCAAGATGAATGTTACCACGATGTTCCTGCAAGTGTTGCTCTGCCGGCAACTAACAGAGATGACAACCACCCAATTAGCAGACACACAAGCGAAGTTGCAGCGCGACTCTGCCCTCGTGGCGGCACAACGACTTGCAGCAGGTGAACTCTATACCCTGCAAGCGCAGGTAGCCAAAGAGCAACTCGCCCTCGTGCAGCAGCAGAACGAACTGCGACTTGCCTTGCTCGACCTCGCGCAAGCCATTGACATACAGGATATGGCTTCCTTCGACATAGTCGTATCAGATGCTGACACCCTGCTCCTGCTCCCCCTTTCCGCGCAGGAGGTCTATGATGCCGCACTCACCTACCGCCCTGAGATAACTGCCCTCGAATATACCATTGCTGCGCAGGAGGCTGCCCTCAAGTCCGCCAAAGCCGCCTACTCCCCCACGCTCTCGGCAGGAGCGAGCGTAGGCTCAGGCTATTACAATATGCAGGGCAACGACAACCTGCCGTTCGCCGAGCAGATGAACGAGAACTTCACGGCTTCTGTGGGTCTCAATCTCTCCGTGCCGCTCTACGACCGAATGCAGACCACCACCCGCATGCGGCAGCAGCGGCTGGCAGTGGACAACGCTAAGTTGCAACTCGCCCAACAGAAGCAGACGCTGCGTAAGGAGATAGACCAAGCCTACTACAATGCCCTCAGTGCGCAACTGGAGGAGCAAAGCGCCATGGAGGCAGAGCGAGATCGGAGAGCACACGTCTGAACTCCAG
>CAMFEN010000234.1 GCA_945949375.1 uncultured Bacteroidales bacterium
GGCGCAGTTCTCCGCAGCCACCTTGATGGGGGAGTCTTTGAGCAACTCAGCCACCGTAGCGAGGTGGATAAACGGCGTGCCGATAACAACGGCGCATGCAGGGTTCTTCACTTGTTCTTTCAGTTCGGTAGCCAACGCTACCCCTTCTTGCAGGGTCTTGTTCATTTTCCAGTTGCCTGCAACCATTTTTGTACGCATAATTCTTATTTTTTATTTGACAATTTGACAATTTACGATTTTACATTATTTGGGAAGATCCTCTTATTTCTTAGGTTATATTTATCAATAACCGTGCCGTTTTGCAGTACGATGACCCCCGGGTTGGCACGGACGATGGTCTTGAGCGTTACGCCGTCGCAGGTGAGGACACACTCCTCGGGCGATATTTCGTCCAATTCGGCGAAGAACGTCTCGATGGTCTGCTCATCGGAGCCGGTGAGGATATAAAACGGTAGGTTGTTGGCGCGGCATTGCTCGCAAAGAGCCTGCACTTTCGGCAGCAGCGAGCGGTCGGTCTTATTGAGGTCGTACATCACCACCAAGGTAACGGGCGCCTCGCTCTCCAAGATGTCGAACGTGAGGTCTTCGAAGTCGCTGTTGAGCAGTTCAAAGTCGTGCACTGCCGGCTCAAAGCCTTTCTGCACCAATACGGATTTCTGGTCAACGAATGTCCAAGTAGAATCGCCTTTGGGGTAGTTGTCGAGGGTAAACTCCTGCTCCACGCCGTCTTTCTCATAGATGAAAGTGGTGGCATACACATCGTGCGGCGCATCGTCCGGCACCTCCATCAGCGTGGGGAGGTGGTTGCCTATCTTATAGGGGCGGAAGTCAACGAAAGGCAGGTGGGTCAGCGAGTAACCCATCACGCCAGCCATAGTAGCGAGTGCCAAGAGGAGGAAGGTTAGTTCTGCCCACCATGTAAAGGTTTGGCGGATATATCGCTTTGTAAATAAGAGTGCTACTACCAGCGCGAGCAGCACGATGTTCTTCCAGAAGGTCGCCCAGTTGCTCAGTTTGATGGCATCGCCGAAGCAGCCGCAGTCGGTTACGGGGTTCTCCAGCGCGATATAGAGCGTGAGCGGGGTCATCACCAGCATAAACAGCAGTGCCAACCATGAAGTGATGTTCGTGCGCACGTTGCACAGCAGGCACACGCCCAGCGCAAACTCAAAGACGATCATCACCACCGCCGCCGTCATGGCCAGCGGCAACATATCCACGAACACACCGCCGAAGGCTTTCAAATAGTCTTCTATTTTGTAGGTTGTACCCAGCGGGTCGATGGCTTTCACAAAGCCCGAGAAGATAAACGTGAGTCCGAGAAGTGTCCGGCAGATGCTGCCAAGGATATGAAGGAGTTTACTCTGTTTCATGTTGCTTTATTAAATAGAAGATAGCATAGTTAATCATATCGAAATAGTTGCCGTCTGCTCCTTCGGAGCAAAGCGTTTGGTTGTCGTTGGCGGCAATCTGCTTATTGCGGTTAATCTTGGTAAGGATGATGTCGGTGAGGCTGGAGGGGAACATGTCGCGCCATGCCTCGCCGTAGTCATGGTTCTTGCGAATCATCAGGGCTTTGGCGTCGCCTATATACTTATCATACAGCGAGATAGCCCGCTCGCGGCTCATGTCCACCGAGTCGGCATAGCCCTCGAAGAGTTGAATAAGTCCGATGATGGAGTAGTTGACAATAGCCATCATCTCGCCTTCCACGCTCTCGCCCACCATGTTCACGCCCGTCTGCTCTATCTCGCGCACGCGCTTAGCCTTGATAAAAAGTTGGTCGTTCACCGTCTGCGGGCGCATAATACGCCAACTCGGACCGTAGTCCTTCATCTTCTGCTCGTATATATGGCGGCACTCCGCCACCACGGCATCGTATTCGTTAAGAGTACTCATAATTCTTAATTAAAATCACAGCATTTTGAGGGCGAGTTTGATTACTTTCTCCACGGGTAGCGTGGGGTCCTCGCGCAGGATTTTGTCTGCTACCTTTCCGCTAGCTGCGGCGGGGAAGCCGAGCATGGTGAGTGCGCCGACGGCTTCTTCCTTCACCTCCATGGCGGGCGAGGACATATCGGGTATCTCAAGCGCCACTCCTGCGGGCGCGCCGTCCTCCAACTCCACTTTTAGTACTTTGTCTTTCAAATCCACTATCACGCGCTGCGCAGTCTTCGGACCCAGTCCTTTCACCTGCGAGAGGGCTTTCGCATTGCCTGTGGCGATGATTTGCCGCACCTCCGAAGCGGAGAACGCCGAGAGAATCATGCGAGCCGTGTTCGCACCTATCCCGCTGACCGTCATCAGCATATCAAACAGCGCACGCTCGCCTTTGGAGGGGAAACCAAACAGGTCATGCGTATCCTCACGGATAATCTCCGTTGTGTACAGACGGCACTCTTGTTGCTCCTTCCCCACCAGCAACGAATACGCGGGCAGGGTGATATTGATAGCATAACCCACGCCGGCGGCTTCTATAACCGCGAGCGTGGGTGTCAATTCAGAAAGTATGCCTTTGATATAGTCTATCATAATTCGCACTTTTAGAGCGCAAAATTACTATTTTTTTGCGATATACGCAAGTATTTTGCCCAAAAACCTGCTTTTTTTTGCTTATGTCAAAAAATAGTCGTACCTTTGTGCGCTATTTCGATACTATGGGCTTACTTTTACTATTCTTATTGTTGGCGATTGGGGTGTCTTTCCTTTGCTCGACGCTGGAGTCGGTACTGATGACCACCACGCTGAGTTACATCACCATGCGGGAAGATGAGGGCTACGCCCCCGCTACGCTGATGAAGCAATACAAGACCGAGACAGAGAAACCCCTCGCTGCCATACTCTCCCTCAACACCATCGCAAACACCATAGGCTCTGCCGGCGTCGGACGGCAGGCTACTATCTTGTTCGGTTCCGAGTGGTTCGGACTCGTGAGTATCATCGTTACCCTGCTTATCCTCGTCTTCGCCGAGATAGTACCGAAAACCATCGGCACTACCTACTGGAAGTCGCTCATGGGCTTCACCGCGAACACCATACGCCTCCTCATCTTCGTGATGTACCCCTTCGTCCTGCTTATTCAGTTGATTACGCGCCTCTTCAAACGCGAAGACGACGAGGCTACCGTCAGCCGCGAGGAGGTGCTCGCCATGGTC
>CAMFEN010000235.1 GCA_945949375.1 uncultured Bacteroidales bacterium
CTCTACATCAACATATTCGCCGAAGCGCTCTGCGTAGGAGTTCACCTGCTTGTCCACCATCTCGTCGGTAACGGTAATCACATACTGCGTCAGTTTGTTGTGTCCGTTCAGTTTCGCATCGAACTCAGGAGCAACAGCAATGTCGAAGGCGAAGGTGAAGGTGTCTTGGTTGTCCAAGTCCATGTCAGGTGTCAACTCGTTGTTGGGTAGCGGGTCGCCCAGCACTTTTAGGTTGTTGTCATCAATGTACTTGCTCAGTTGCTCGCCGACCACTTTGTTCAGCACGTCTGCCAGCACGCCCTTGCCGTACATCTTCTTCACCAGTCCCATCGGCACCATACCCGGACGGAATCCCGGTACATTCGCCTTCTGGCGAATCTGCTTCAGGTCTTTTTGAACTTTCTCTTGATAATCTGCAGGCTCCACGGTCAGCGTCAACACTGCCTGCAAGTCTTTCATTTCACTTTGGTTAATTTGCATATTGTTTAATTTTTAATGATAGTTTCGTTTTTAACTCTTAATCGTTAGCACTCTCTATTCACTATGTAATATCTGCTAACCACTCTATGACCATATCAGTCTTTCAGCGAGCGAAGCGAGCGGTCTTTTGTCTTTCAGCGCAACGCGCGGTCCGATAGTCGTAAGACGGTCCTATCCCCTCCCCGCACGTTTCCGCTCCAGTTCATCGAGGATAATCTTTCGGATACGCATGTGCGTTGGCGTAACCTCCACATACTCATCTTCTTTGATGTACTCCAGCGCCTCTTCCAGCGAGAAGATCACCGGCGGCGGCAACACAGCCTTGTCATCCGCCGACTTCGAACGCATGTTCGTCAGTTTCTTCGATTTCGTAACATTTATCACGATATCGCCTTCCTTGCTGTTCTCGCCTACCACCTGCCCCGCGTACACTTCCTCGCCCGGGTAGATGAAGAACCGCCCGCGGTCTTGCAGTTTGTCCAGCGCGTAAGCGTATGCCGTGCCGCCTTCCATCGCTATCAGCGAACCGTTGTTGCGCTTCACTATCTCGCCCTTGTACGGCTGATACTCATAGAAACGGTGCGCCATTATCGCCTCGCCCGCACTCACGTTCATCACATAGGTACGCATACCCATGATACCGCGCGATGGTATTAGGAACTCCAACTGCACGCGGTCGTTCACCATCTCCATCTTCGTCATCTCCCCCTTGTGCGTCGATACAAACTCAATGATTTTGCCGCTGCACTCGTCCGGCGTGTTCACTGTCAGCATCTCCACGGGCTCGCACTTCACCCCGTCTATGTCTTTGAATATCACCTGCGGCTGTCCTACCTGCAACTCATACCCTTCTCGGCGCATGGTCTCTATCAGCACGCTCAGGTGCAGCACACCGCGACCGAACACATGCCACGAGTTCTCGTCCGTACCGCGCTCCACGCGCAGCGCAAGGTTCTTCTCCAACTCTTTGTTCAGTCGCTCTTGAATGTGGCGGCTCGTTACGAACTTGCCCTCTTTGCCGAAGAACGGCGAGTCGTTGATGGTGAATACCATCGACATCGTCGGCTCATCTATCGCAATCGGCTTCAGCGCCTCCGGCTGCTCGTAGTCGCATATCGTGTCGCCTATCTCGAAGCCGTCAATACCTATCAGCGCGCATATATCGCCGCTCTTCACCTCGTCGATCTTCACATGTCCCATGCCTTGGAAGGTGTGCAACTCCTTTATTTTCGTCTTCACCACCGTCCCGTCTTTCTTCGCAAGGCACACATTCATGCCATCTCTCAACACACCTCTGTGCACGCGCCCCACCGCGATACGACCCACATAGGCATTGTAATCCAGCGAGGTAATCAACATCTGCGGCGTGCCTTCCAACTCCTCCGGAGCGGGGATGTACTCGATTATCGCGTCCATCAACGCCGTCAAATCGGTCGTCGGCTTGCGCCAATCCGTACTCATCCACCCGTTCTTCGCAGAGCCGTAAATCGTCTGAAAATCAAGTTGTTCCTCTGTCGCGTTTAGGTTCACCATCAGGTCGAATACCTCTTCCTGCACCTCGTCGGGGCGGCAGTTCAGTTTGTCCACCTTGTTAATCACCACAATCGGCTTCAGGTTCAGTTCCAACGCCTTTTGCAGCACAAATCGCGTCTGCGGCATCGGACCCTCAAACGCGTCCACCAGCAGCAGCACGCCGTCTGCCATGTTCAGCACGCGCTCCACCTCGCCGCCGAAATCAGCGTGCCCCGGAGTGTCTATGATGTTGATTTTGTAGCCTTTATAGTCTATCGACACATTCTTCGCCAAGATGGTAATGCCTCGCTCGCGCTCCAAGTCGTTGTTATCCAGAATCAACTCGCCTTTCTGCTCGTTCTCGCGAAACAGATGAGCCGTGTACAGCATCTTGTCCACGAGCGTCGTCTTCCCGTGGTCCACATGCGCGATAATCGCTATGTTCCTAATCTTTTGCATTGTATAGAAAATTGTACCTTAAAATTCAACATTCAAAAAGCGGACAAAGTTACTGCTTTTTTTTGAGATATGCAAGAAAAAAGGTTAAAAATTACATTTTTGCGTTTTTTCTTATATCTTCACAATGTTTCGCACAAAAAGTGTTGCTTCTTCAACGGAAAACACGACACGCATACCATCATAATCTAACTTGTACTCTCGTAGGGGGTCGTGCTGGTATGCGGGTCGCGGGTCTTGAGAGAGAATTTCCTCTAATGCCGTGCGCTGTGAGTCGCTTATTTGCTGAAGGGCATCATTGCTCCAAATAACCTTTAATTGATAGTTTTTCGTCTCTTCGGCAAAGCCATTGCATGCTTCGGGGTGGGCATCGGAATAGGAGAGATAGGGCTTGATGTCATAAATAGGCGTGCCATCCATCAGGTCAGCACCCGCCACCACAAGCACCATTCCTTCTCCGTCGTTTTCCTCCACGCGTAGGAGCCGGACGCTGCTTAATCCGATGGGGTTCGGGCGAAAAGGGGATCGGGTGGCAAAGACACCCATACGCTTGTTGCCGCCCAATCGTGGCGGTCGCACCGTAGGAGACCACGAGCGAGAGAAAGTATCGCCTGCTGATGAAGCATTGCTTTTCTCTGCATTGGCAGAAAATCCCCAAATCAACCACAGATGGGAGAACCCCTCTATGCCCCGCAATGCTTCGC
>CAMFEN010000236.1 GCA_945949375.1 uncultured Bacteroidales bacterium
ACCGCCTCATTGGAGGTGATGCTTGCGGGGGAGTGGTCAGCAAGGGTGTTGGTAACCACGCATTTGTAGGTGCCTTCCTCCGTGGGGGTGTAGGTAGCACTATTGGCGCCGCTGATGTTCGCATCACCTTTCTTCCATTGGTACGAGAGCGTGCCGCCATCGGTTACGCTTGCGGCTACCGACAATGCCGTGATAGCATCTCCAGCGCAGTAGTCGCCGTCAGCAGGTGGTGTAGTGATGTTCGGTGTCTCGCATGGGGGGAGCGTAACGGTCAGTTGATAGGATGCTTCGCCTGCGCAGTAGTCGCCATCAGCGGTGGTGGAGGCGGTGATGGTGGTGGTACCTCCGCCAATGAGTGTGATAGTACCTGTGTTCTCATCTACCGTAGCCACCGCTGTATTGCTGCTCTCGTAGGTAGCAGTAGCCGTGGTGGTTTTGGTGAGCGTAGGAGCAGTAAAACTCGAACCTAATTCCACCGTATATGCCGTCTCCGGGAAAGACAGACCGGCTTCTGTACAAGACTTACACTCCTGTAAACCTAATAAGCCATATCCCCAGTTCCCGGATGCCGTGAGAGTGTATGTTCCGGCTGTCAAATCAGGTATCGTCACTGCTGTAAGTGATTCACCGGAAACAGACTTCCCTGTTTCAGTGGCTGCACCGCCATCCTTTGCGAGGCGGAACTTACGCTCACCTGAACCCGATGATTTAGCCAATAGATACAAAGTAGCCACTTTGCTTGTCCCCACCGAAAACTGGATGCTATGTGCATCATTGGAAGTACGCTTGGTTACGGCATATGTTTTCCCATCAATAGTAATAGAACCGGTCAAATTACTACTACTGGATACCGTCCCACTAAAACGATCAGTGTTTGTTACTCCCGCCGTGGTAGCATCATCGGCATTTGGGAAATAGAGATACAAGTTACAGGTCGGCTCTACTATTTTCTCCCATTGTGCATAGAGGGTGATGTTGGCGGAGGGTTGGTTGAAAGCATAGTTTGCTCCTGCATCGCCAACGAGGTTGCCATCCGTAGCGGCATCGTACCAGCCATTGAATGTGTATCCTGCGGGTGCGGTGGGGGCATCGGGGAGGGTGATGGCATTGTTGCTTTCTGCCGAGTAGTCCGCGCTCTGTGTATCTGCGGGTTGTCCGCCTGCACCGGCGGGATAGTTGGCGTTGTATGTCAGATGGTAGTAGGGCAAGAAATGGCAGACGAAGTTCTTGGTGTTGTTGCTATTGCAAGAGTTTGCCCAAATACGGAAGACACCTTTCTGCCCTGCGGCGAAAGTGCCGAGGTTGCCGCCCCATTCACCATTGACATTACTACCCATGGTATTCAAGACGCTTGTCTCGCTATTGCCGCAATAGGTGTAGCCACCGTCCGAGGTGAGCAAACCTACATAATACTTATAGGTATCTGCAAGCATCTCAGCGGTGAGGGTAACGGGGTCGGTCGTCCATACTATGCCATTGGCATCGGCAGGCGCGAAGGCCAGTCCCGACCACGCGCCTCCTTCCGCACCGTGCATCAGTCCGTAGCCATTGGGAATAAAGCCTACAAAGAGGTTATCATCGGCATAGTTATCGAAGATACGGAGTGTACCGATGGCTTTATGTCCGTTGGAATTGTCCTTGTTCCAGCCGAGCGTTTTTACAGTGCAGGACGTGTTTTGCAGCAGTGCCAGCGGCATGTCGTAGAAATAGAGGTCTGCGGATTTGGCATTCGAAGAGCCAAGCGCATCGTTGCACCATGAGCCGCCTTTGCCGACATAGCAGACTTGGTTGGTATTAACATCGGGGAAGACAAAATCTGTGATACGCCACTCGTTGGTAGTGCCTACGCGAGTAAAATTCAATGTGGTATAGGGCTGATCTTTTACTCCATACGAGAAAGTGTAAGGTGTTTCCGCAATCGTCCATTGGGCGAAGAGGGTGATATCTTTGGTGGGGGTGTAGGGATCACCTGCATCGCCGATATGGTTGCCAGCGGTAGCGTCATCGAACCAGCCTGTGAAAGTGTAGCCATCGCGTGTAGGCGTGGGCAGGGTGAGTGGTGTGCCGCTGTATGTTTCGGAGGTAGTAGAGCAATTCCCCCCATTAGCGTTGTAGGTTACGGTGCAAGGAGAGGAGGAGGGTGCTTCCGATACTATCAAAATACCGTAGAAATCACCTGCAGCAGAGATGGATACATTTCCTGTAAAATTGTCTTCGAAAGTATAGACTTCAAAGGTATTCTTTGTAGATGATGATGTGCAGCTTTTCGTGCCTATTGTCAAAGTCTTTGAAGTTCCGCCACACCAACCAATCAATCTAATTTTATTTGCCTTAATACTACCCAAATCCAATGGATAAGTGTTCTTATTCGCAAACTTGAAACCACGAATATAACTACCTTCACTACTACTACTCCAATTTCCTGCAGTAGTAATATTAGTTTCTTTAAAAGAAGATGCCCCATAGTAAATACTTGCGACACTTGGTTCAGAAGATAAACTAACCGCAGTCGTGGAAGTAAATGTAGTAGCATCTGTAGTCGTTAACCATTGTGTTTTAGCATTTTTATCTAGTTGAGTGATCGAATTACCATTCAAAGTAGCGTTTACGAACCAATATTGTGTCTCTGCTTCAGCACTCACTACCAATGCAAAAGCAAAAAGCAAAAGCATAGAGTAACGCAAAACACTGCTTCTCAAATAGTCAGCGAGGAGCAGAGAACGACGAGTGCTTACAAAGATACTAGAAAAAATACGAGAAAAGAACTTAGAGAAAAGGTGTTTCATGGTAGCGGATATGTTTGCGCAGCAAGTCGGCTTGCCGACCGCTGCAAGTGATTTTAAGGTTGCATAATTTATCGAGTGCAAAATTACTACCTTTTTGCTTAACAAATGTACAAAAATCGTCTTAAATTTTGGAAAGATTGACAATCAGTGTGATCTATGGGGAAATTTTGACGGAGAAAGTGGAGTGGTTTACGTTTCGTTTAACATGTAATTGCCGTGTAATTATTCATTATGCGTTTTGCTTGTTTAACATGTAATTGCCGTGTAATTATTCATTAATTCATTACCAAACTTGTCCCGACCTGTCGGGAAAACCAATTTAGTCAGATCGGAAGAGCACACGTCTGAAC
>CAMFEN010000237.1 GCA_945949375.1 uncultured Bacteroidales bacterium
CAGGCTGATGCGGGCGGCTCAAGGCTTTATAGTCGGCTTGCTCCAGCGCCTTTGCCGCGTTCTTCCACTTGCCTTTCTCGGCATAGAGTACGCCCGACATGAAGTACACCTCGTCCTTGTAGGTCGTGTAAGGATACTGCTCCAGATAGGTCTTCAGGTCGTTCTGCAACGATGCGTCGCGCTCCTCAAACCGTCCCTCCAACCGACGATATGCCGTCTCCATTCCCACGTTGGGCTCGATGACAGAAGCAATCTCCCTTGTCTGTCCCCATATTGGCATTCCGCCTCCCACCAACAGCAAGCATATTGCCCCAACTATCCACTCATTCAACTGTTTTCTATTCATACCTTAAAGATGCTTATTTCTTACTAAAAATCACGTTAGGATACCGTTCATCACCTCCGATACACACTTACAAAAAATCAATGATATGGTGTATGGAGATAATACCGATGATTGGCTCCGTTTCTGGAGTTTCGGTTACTGCAAGTGTGGTGATATTGTACTTGTCCATGATGGCGAGCGCGTCGGTCAGCAGTGCATCTTTGTGGATACGTTTGTACGATGGAGTCATCATGTCGCGCGCCACGATATGTAGGTCCTCGTATTTCTGTATTGAGCGCCTGAGGTCGCCGTCAGTGATGATACCCACGCATCGCTCACCATCATAGACCATCGTCATGCCGAGGTGTTTCTCCGTCATCTCCCCCACCAATTCGCGGAAAGGTGTCGTAACTTGCACGCGCGGCACGCTCTGTTGCATACGGTTCTTCACTCGCGCCAACAACTGCCGTCCCAGTGCCCCACCCGGGTGGTAGAGCGCGAAGTTCTCCGCCTTGAAATGCCGTTTCTCCATGAGGCATACCGTCAACGCATCGCCCATGAGTGCCGTCGCTGTGGTCGAAGTGGTGGGAGCCAACCCCAGCGGGCATGCCTCCTTGTCCACATGTATCGAAATCGTCAGGTCTGCCTGTTGCGCCAGCGGCGACTTTACGTCGCCCGTCATGGCAATTATGCGGCAACCGATATTGCGTAGCGGGGCAATCACATTGAGAATCTCGTTGGTGCTGCCACTGTTGCTCACCAGCATCACCACGTCTACTCCGCTCACCATGCCCAAGTCGCCGTGCACCGCCTCCACGGCGTTCACGAAGATGGCGGGCGTACCCGTAGAAGCCAACGAGGAGGCAATCTTGTGTCCGATGATACCCGTCTTGCCGATACCCATCACCACCAATTTGCCGTGGCAGGCATCAATGAGCTCCACCGCCTCGTCAAAACGTTCATCAATAGACAAACCGAGTTTCTCCAACTCGGTTATTTCTTCTGCAAATATCTCTTTCGCTCTTTCGGAATAACTCATAACGTCTTATTGAGATTATCTATCGCCAATGCAGAGCACAGCACATGCTCTATATCACTCAGTCTCAGTTGATTAGCCGCATCGGATATGGCGCTATCAGGGTCAGGGTGCACCTCAAGGAACAGCCCGTCAATGCCTACTGCCACCGCAGCTCGTACTAAATAAGGCACCATCTCGCGATTACCGCCCGTTACTCCTGCTTGGCTCGAAGGTTGCTGTACGGCATGCGTTGCATCGAACACCACAGGGCAACCGTACTCGCGCATCCTCACCAGCGAGGTCATGTCCACCACGATATTACCATATCCGAACGATGACCCGCGCTCCGTCAACCACAGCCGCTCTTGTACGGGTTTCTCAGAGGGCACAGAGTCTATCTTCTCCACCACGCCACGCATGTCCCAAGGTGCCATGAACTGTCCTTTCTTCACGTTCACCACTCGCCCCGTCCGCGCCGCAGCCAGCAGCAGGTCGGTTTGGCGAGATAGGAAAGCAGGTATCTGTAGCACGTCCGCCACCTCTGCCACCGGCGCACACTGCCAACTCTCATGCACATCCGTCAAGATAGGAAGACCATACGTCTGCTTCACGTCCGACAGTATCTCAAGCCCGCGCGCCATACCGACACCGCGCGCCGAGCACGACGTGCGGTTGGCTTTGTCGAACGACGACTTGAAATAGAGCCGAATGCCCAACTTTTCGCACACCGCTTTCAGCACACGCGCCGTCTCTTTCACCGTCTCGCGGCTCTCTATCGCACAAGGACCTGCTATTAGAAACATGGGGTTATTTTACAATTTTACAATTTATAACTTTACAATTATGTATATTTGACAACACTATTATTGTGTACCGCATGGTGAATTGTCGAATTGTCAAATATAATAGATTGTCAAATTGTCAAATAAGTGTATGCTTTTACCCAATCTACCTCCACTTTGCCTTCTGCGGCTTTGGCTTGGGCGGGCAGATATGCCGCTATAGCAGGGTAGAATGCAATCCCGTCCATGGTATTTGGCACACGCATCACCTCCTGATTGTTCACATACCATGCGATCTCCTTCTTTGTAACCATCACGCTGTATATCAACCAGTTGCCAGCTTTTACACCTTGTAGCACCACTTGCTTACCCACTGTCTCTTTCCCGTTTGCCATACGCACTCCGAAAGCTATCTGCTTGCCGTTCCACTGCGCAAGCGTGATGAGCGGCAGCCGCTCGCCCGTACCCAAGTATGCCGCACCGTTTGCGCCGCCTTGGAAGCGCACCTTCGCCATAAACAATCCCTCCGCCTGTTGGAATTTCTTACCGGTCTGCACCACGTCGCCCGTATAGTGGAACGCCTGCGGCACAAAGCCTTTTACAGGGTGCCAAGCTGATGCCGTAGCCTCCTCCTTGCGTACCTCCACACTCAGCACGCCATCTTGCACCTGCACGTTCTTGCCGTGGTTGTTCGCCTGCTGCTCGTTCACATACGAGTGGTCGGTCTTTAGGTTGGGGTTAGTATAATAGAAACCTGCCGCCCAATTGCCGTTCTGCCAGTTGCTCAACTCGAAATCATCGTTCAGCGTCTGCTGATAGCGTTCCCACTCGGCTATCTGCTTCGGGTCTTGCGCCAGAAAAAATTGGATATCCTCCGTCTCTTTCAATTCCGTGTAACGAGCATCTTGTTGGCTCTCCGACGTGGTGTACCAGCGTTTCGAGTTCGACCAAAAGGCGCGGCGCGTTTGGAAGTCCTCCGTAGCGGTCTCTGCCACCAGAGCCCTT
>CAMFEN010000238.1 GCA_945949375.1 uncultured Bacteroidales bacterium
AGACGCTGCCCTCGGATGTGCAGTTTAAGTTGATTTACGACTCGTCGGAGAACATTCAAAACTCTATCGACTCGTTGAACGAGTCTATCCTATACGCGCTGTTGTTCGTGGTGTTGGTGGTGCTCTTCTTCTTAGGAAAGTGGCGCGCTACGTTGATTATCGGTATCACTATTCCTATTGCCTTGATTGTGGCATTTATCTACCTGAAGATGGTAGGCTCTTCGCTGAACATCATCTCTATGTGTTCGTTGACGGTGGCTATCGGTATGGTGGTGGACGATGCGATTGTGGTGCTGGAGAATATCACAAAGCACGTTGACCGCGGCGAGAACCCGCGTGAAGCGGCTATCTATGCGACCAACGAGGTGTGGGTATCGGTTATTGCTACTACTTTGGTGATTGTGGCTGTGTTTGTGCCGCTGACCATGCTGACGGGTATGGCAGGTATCATGTTCAAGGAGTTGGGTTGGATTGTAACCATCGTAGTTTGTACCTCCACCCTTGTGGCTATCTCGCTCACGCCTATGTTGGCGAGCAAGTTGCTCAAACCGCGCAAGGTACATGTGGACGCAGAGGGCAACCTCATTGACGACGAGAAAGGCAAGAAGACTTGGTACGAGCGTATCGTGGTGAGATGGCTCGATTGGATAGATGAGAAGTACGCCAAAGCCCTTGGCTGGTGCTTACGCCACAAAGTGCTTACCTTCTTCATCCTGCTGGCTTTCTTCTGCTGCTCGATGATTCCTATGATTACGGGTCAGATTGGTACCGACTTTATGAAGCAGCAAGACCAAGGGCGTATGTCGGTTACGGTGAAGTTGCAACGCGGTACACGTATTGAGGAGACCTTGAAGACCGCCCGTATGCTGGAAGCACGGTTCGTGGAGTTGGTGCCTGAGATACAGTTGATTAGTACCTCCGCCGGTACCAACGATGATAGCGGCATGGGCGCACTCTTCTCCTCTACGATGAATAATACCATCTCCATGACGATCCGTACGAGCAAGAAGTACGAGCGTGAGCAGACTATCTTCGAGATGGCTGAGATACTGCGTCAGGAGATGGCACGCTATCCGGAGATTATTGACTATCAGGTAAGCACCTCCGGTGGCGGTGGCGGTGCGTCTAACACCGTTGACTTGGAGATTTACGGCTACGATTTCGATGAGACTTCTGCGTTGGCAGAGCAACTGAAAGCCATCTGTAACCACGAGGTACCCGGTGCCCGCGATGCGACTATCTCGCGTGATGACGAACGCCCGGAGATAAAGATAACAGTGGACAAAGAGAAGGCATCGCGCCTTGGTTTGACCTCCGCGACTATCTCTTCCTATCTTCGCAATCGTGTAAACGGTATGGCATGCGGCTACCTTAAAGACGAAGGCTCGGAGTATGATATCCTATGCCGTTTGGAGGAGAAAGACCGCAACTCGGTGGAGGCGATTGCGAACTTGACCATCCCGACGCCGGCCGGCAAGAGCGTGAAACTGAGCGAGGTGTGCGAGATAGGCGAGTACTGGACGCCACCGACCATTGAGCGCAAGAGCCGTCAGCGTATTGTAACGGTGCAGGTAACGCCCTACAACACCTCTCTGGGTGAGTTGGCACAGTATATTGAGACGCAGGTTATCCCGACCTTAGACATTCCGCAGGGCGTGGTGGTGCGTATCGCCGGCGACTACGAAGACCAGCAAGACACCTTCGGCGACATGACGATGTTAGGCATACTGATTATCATGCTGGTATATATCGTGATGGCAAGCCAGTTTGAGTCGCTCAAGAAGCCGTTTGTGATTATGTTCACTATCCCGTTTGCCCTCTCGGGTGTGGTACTCGCTTTGTGGCTGACCCATAGTTCGTTGGATATGATTGGTGCATTGGGTGTCATCATGTTGGTGGGTATCGTGGTGAAGAACGGTATTGTGCTGATTGACTATATCGACCTATTGCGTGAGCGCGGCTGGGAGTTGAACGAAGCCGTGCAGGCAGCGGGCAGAAGCCGTATCCGTCCTGTGTTGATGACGGCGTTCACCACTATCCTCGGTATGGTGCCGATGGCAGTCAGCAATGGTGAAGGCTCTGAGATGTGGAAGCCGATGGGTATTGTGGTGATTGGCGGTCTGACCGTCTCTACCTTCCTGACCTTCTTCATGGTGCCCGTGCTCTATGCGGCGATGTCCCGCCATGGTGAGCGCGACCGCGTGAGCAAGATGCGCAAGAGCTTCATCTTCATGGATCTGAAGCCTAAGAAGAATCAGAAGCCCCAACCTACTACCGTTGCCTCCGACGAGGTCTTCCCCGAGACAACGCCGAGCGGAGTGAAGTAGATAATACCGGGGACGCCGGCATCCACTGGGGACGCGGGCGTCTCGCCCGCGGTAAGATGTCTGGGTGCGCAGGCATCGTCCGGGTACGCAGGCGTCCCCGCCTGCTAAAATAACAGGAAACGCAAACGTCTCGCATGCAGGGATGATATAATAAAATTCAAGGAGGTGCGGTCTCCGTGCCGCACCCCAAACTAACAAAACGAACGCAATATGAAAAGTGTAATGATTGTATATAATCAAGCGAACACCGAGCGGGTGGAGTATATGCTTGATAAACTGAACGTTACGGGTTTTACCTTCTTCGAGGATGTGCAGGGACGCGGCACCAACGGCGGCGAGCCGCGCCGCGGTACCCACGCTTGGCCCGAGATGAACTCCTGCATGATAACCATCGTGGAGGACAACCAAGTGGATGACCTGCTCGAAGGTATCCGCAAACTGGATATGCGCAACCCCGCCGTTGGAGTGCGCGCCTTCGTTTGGAACATTGAGCAAACAGTGTAATCCCCAAGAAGGTGCGGTCTCCATGCCGCGCCATAGATGCAGTGAAGCCCGGGTATGCTGGCGCCCACTGGGTACGCAGGCGTCTCGCCTGCGGTAATGGAGTGCAACCTTCATGTTGCACTACAACCCAACGGTAATGATTTAACCCATGTAAGCCATTTACATACAAAAAGGAGGGTGTGTCAAAATAGCTTGACACACTTTTTTTGCAGCGGATGTTGTCATTATTTTGTTCGATATAGGCAGCTGAATCACCCAATAAT
>CAMFEN010000239.1 GCA_945949375.1 uncultured Bacteroidales bacterium
AAATAATTGATATATGCAAATTTATTTGCAGGAATGGAGGAATTATTATGATTTTTTAGGGCGTAGGATAATGGAAAAACAGGTGTAGGATAATGGAAAACAGGCGTAGGATAATGAGAAATGGGAGAAGTTGTTACCTTTTGCCCCGACAAGTCGCGGACGCATCCCCACCCCTCTCCTACCCATCATTCTTCCTCCTGCTATTCCCCAGCCACTCTTCTCGGTTCCTGCTCGGTTTCTGCTCGGTTCCTGCTCGGTTCTAACACCTGTCTATACCGAGACTATACTGAGATATTGCGAGCAGGTTAGAATTGGTAGCGGATATAGTCCCATAGGTAGCGGACATGTTTGCCCTTGTACATGTGGGTGTATCGTCCACGTTTGTGCTCGCTCTCGAGCCATGCTTCGTACGCTGCTTGGTAACGTGCGCGCTGCTCGGGGTCGCGATATGCAGCGGACGCCAGTGCCTGACGCTTGCGCATAGCGTCCACCTGCTTCGCCTGCGCGTCGGACCTCTTCCATCCCTTCCGACGCTTGCCCGGTTTCTGACGGATGATACACCACCCGGGTTCGTCCTTGAGCGGACTGGCATAGAAAGAGTCGCCGAGAGTCCCGACAAAGAGTTAAGCCATTCAGATAAACGTGCTTTCATAGTTGCAAAAAAGAATAAGTTAGTGGAGATATTTGGTAAAAAGGAGTGTTCAAGATTACCCGCAGAAGAAGATGATAAGCAGTTGGGCAGCCATAACGCGGAGGAAAGTGGTGAGCGGATAGACTGTGGCGTAGCAGACAGAGGCTTGGTCGTTGTCCGCCGTAAACGATTCGGCATACGCCAATGCAGGCGCCGCCGTCATCGACCCCGCCAACAAGCCTACTACCTTGAAGTAATTCATCTTCAGTGCCTTATAGGCTATGGAGCCGACAATCAGAAGCGGCACCATGGTAATGATAAAGCCATACAAGACCCACATATAGCCGCCCGATAAGATAGTGGGGATGAACTGTTCGCCCGCCTCGAGCCCCAAGGCGGCGAGGAAGAGGGTGAGCCCGACCTGACGGAGCATCATGTTCGCCGAGGTGGTGGCGAAAGTTACCATGTTGTAGTAGGGTCCGAAGCGCCCGATGAGCAAAGCGATGATGAGCGCGCCGCCTGCCAGCCCAAGGCGGAAAGTCTGATGCAGGAAAGGCAGCGGGATAGGCAGCAGCCCCAAGCATATACCCAATACAATACCGAAGAAGACAGGCAGGAGGTTGGGTAAATCCAATCGTTTCAGTTCGTTGCCGAAAGTGTCAGCCACGCGCTGCACATCCCCGCGGTCGCCCACCACGACGAGGCGGTCGCCTAACTGCAAGACCAACTCGGGCGTCGCGAGCAGGTCGATGCCCGCACGGTTGACGCGCGTGATGGTGGCATGGTACTGCTGCCGCAGGTTGAAGGACGCTATGCGCTTGCCGTTGCACTCGGCGCGCGTTACCACGATACGACGCGAGACGAGGTGGTCGGAGTGCTCGCGAGAACGGAAACTGTAGTTCTTGAGCGTGCCGAGCAGGCGAAGCGTGTCCACATGCTGCTTATCGGTGAGGACACGGATGGTGTCGCCGTTGCCGAAAGTGGTCTGTTCATTGATGAGTTCGTCGGAGCCGTCGGGACGTATGACGCGGCTGACGACCATCTCGCGGATAGGGCAAAGTCGGCGCAGGTCGTGGATGGTCATGAGCGGCAGTTGGGGATTTCTGAGCGTAATGTCCACGCAGACGGGCTCCTCGGAGCGCTCCTTGCCCTCGGTTCTCAGTCGGGCTTGCTCCTCGGGCAGGCGCACGCGGAAGAGCAGACGTACATTTTCCATCGCGAGGATAGTGCCGACGATAGACAACGGATAAGCTACGGCATACCCCGTTGCCACAGAGGGCGATACGCAGCCTATCACATCCTGACACGCCTGCTGCACAGCCGCCAGCGCGGGGGTGCTCGCCACAGCACCCGAGAGCACACCGTCCAGCGTGTCTATACCAATACCCGTGGCGTAATGCAGTCCTATCGTGCAGAGGCAGCCGAGCACGACGACGGCGGTCGCCAAGAGGTTCAGTTGCAAACCGCTACGCTTGAACGGAGCGAAGGATGGACCAACCTGCAAACCAATGCTATAGACAAAAAGTATCAAGCCGAAGGTGTTGGCGAACTGCGCCACATCATGGTTGATACGGACACCCAAAGCGGAGAGGATGATACCCACAAACAGCACCCAAGTTACTCCGAGGGAGAAATGACCGATTTTCGCGCGGTCGCCCAGCCAAAGCCCCAAGGTGATAACCAGCGTCAGGAGCAAAACGGACTGCGTGATGGTAGGAGCGGTTATGAATTCAAACAGTTGTTGCATTTCAGGATTTATCGTTGCCGTTGCGCGTCATTCTTTGGTAGAGACCGATGAGTGCTTTTTGGCAGGCGCGGTCGGTGATTTGCTCGCGAAGTTTGCCGAGGTGGAAGCACTCGGCGAAAGTGCCTTCGGGCGTTGCCCACCCTATCCACACGGTGCCGACGGGCTTCTCCGGCGTACCGCCGTCGGGTCCCGCAATGCCGCTCGTAGCAATAGCAAAATCGGTGTGAAGTAGATTGCGAACTCCATTTACCATTTGTTTAACTACCTCTTCGCTTACTGCGCCGTGCGTTTTTAAGTCTTCGGCAGACACACCCAAGACTTGTTCTTTCACACGGTTGTCGTATGCCACTACGGAGCCCATGTAGAATGCACTGCTGCCCGCATGTTTGTTGAGCAGCGAAGCCAGTTTGCCGCCCGTGCAACTCTCTGCGGTAGCGAGTGTCAGTCCGGGCGCTTTGAGCCATTGCCCTACGTGCACCTCAATCGGTGCATCATCCATGGCGATAAGGTAGTCGTCTATCAGCGGGCGGAGCAAGGCAATTTGCGCATCTACCTCTTCAGCAGTAGCTTCTCCGTAGGAACTCAGGCGCAGGCGGATTGTGCCGTCCTTGGGCAGGTAGGCCAGGTGTATGCTCTCGGGAAGTGCGTTCTCCCATGCCTCGATACGCAACGCCAGCGCCGACTCGGAGATGCCGCTGACGAGAAGCGTGCG
>CAMFEN010000240.1 GCA_945949375.1 uncultured Bacteroidales bacterium
CAAGTATGTAGGTATCTCCGACTGGTTCGGAGCCAATGAAATGGTATGGCTCAACTCGTGGTGGACCTCTATGCCCGGCTCTGCAAAGATGGCGATGTTCGGCTTTATGATATTCGGGTGCGGCTGCGAGATGGCTGGTACTACTGTCAGCAAGATTCTTGCTAAGTGGTTCAAAGGCAAAGAGATGGCACTGGCAATGGGATTGGAGATGTCTATTGCGCGTATCGGCGTTTTCGCTGCCATGTTTTTCTCGCCGCTTATCTCTGAGCGTTTCGCGGTAAACGGCATGAACTCGGTGGTTGCACCGTTCTTGTTCTCGGCATTGCTGCTCGTGATAGGTCTGCTGAACTTCTTTGTCTTTACCATCATGGACACCAAGTTCGACAAACAATTAGTGGCTATCGGCGAGGCAACCGCAGAGAAAGACCCCGAAGAAGAGTTCCACTTCTCCGACCTTGGACAAATCTTCAAGTCTAAAATGTTCTGGATTATCGCGCTTTTGTGTGTGCTATACTACAGCGCCATCTTCCCCTTCCAGCGTTTCGCGACCAACTTCCTCGAAGAGACCATCCCCGGCATGACTAATGCTGAGGCGGCAGGTCTGTTTAAGTGGTTTCCTATCTTGGCAATGATTCTCACGCCTTTCCTCGGTTCGTTCATCGACAACAAGGGCAAAGGCGCTACGATGATGATGCTTGGCGCCGTGATAATGATTATCTGCCATAGTGTCTTTGCGTTTGTGTTGCCGCACTATCCGAGCAAAACCCTCGCGCTCATCACCATCCTTGTCTTGGGCGTTAGTTTCTCGCTTGTGCCGGCATCTATGTGGCCCAGCGTGCCGAAAATCATTGACGAGAAAGTGCTTGGTTCGGCATACTGCCTGATTTTCTGGGTACAGAATATCGGTCTCTGCCTTGTGCCGCTGCTGATTGGCAAACTGCGTGTGGCTACCGGCGGCTACCTCGTACCGATGATTGTCTTTGCATCCTTTGGCGTGTTGGCATTCATCTTCTCTGTGGCTCTCAAGATAGAAGATAAGAAGAAAGGCTATGGATTGGAACTTCCTAATAAGAAATAAGCATTCGCTCTGTGTGAGTACTGACACACGCAACCTACCCGCGGGTTGCGTGTTCTTTGCGTTGAAAGGTGAACGCTTCGATGCGAATCTCTTTGCCGCCCAAGCCTTGGAGCAAGGGGCGAGTAGGGTAGTAGTCTCCGATGAAGCAGTCTATCACACCATTTGCGAGCGTTTTGGTGCAGACCGCGCCGTGTTGATGGATGCAGAGGCAGGTCAACGCGGCGGCATCGTCGGCTTGCAGCAGTTGGCACACGATTGGCGGCGCGAGTTAGGGCTACCAATCATAGGTATTACCGGCACAAACGGCAAGACCACCACCAAGGAACTGACCGCTGCCGTGCTGCACACCAAGTATCGTATCCACTATACGCAAGGTAACCTCAACAACAGCATTGGCGTGCCGCTCACGCTCCTGCAACTCACCCGAGACCACGAGTTGGCTATCGTGGAGATGGGCGCGTCCCACCCGGGCGACATACGCGAGTTGGTAGAGGTGGCAGAGCCTGACTACGGACTTATCACCAATGTCGGCAGGGCACATCTGCAAGGCTTCGGCTCTTTCGAGGGCGTGCAGCAGACCAAACGCGAACTCTACGACTACCTCGTTGCCCACCGCGGTACTATCTTCCAAAATATCGATAACCCCTACCTGCGCGATATGCTCACTGCTGCCGCAGGAGAGACGGAGGTTTCACTCATTCCCTACCACACCGGCGCTATGCCCGAGGGCACGCATCTCGTGGGGAACTATAATGCCGAGAATGTATCTGCAGCACGCTGCGTGGGAGCGTTCTTTGGCATCTCCAATGAGGTGGCATTGGATGCTATTCGTGCATATGTCCCCACGAACAACCGTTCGCAGTTGGTACATAGTAGTCGAGGCAATACCATCACCGTGGATGCCTACAACGCCAATCCTACTTCTATGCAGGCGGCTATCAATGCCTTCAATGGCGATACGTTTATCCTCGGCGCTATGCGCGAGTTGGGCGACTACAGCCACTTGGAGCACCAGAACATCGTCAACATGTTGGCAGAGCGCAAAGCTCCTACCGTGTTGCTCGTAGGCGAAGAGTATGCCGAGACTACTTCGCCCTATCCTATATTCCCTAATGTGGATGCGCTATGCACCTATCTGCAAGAAAATCCGATTAGCGATGCCACCATCCTGCTGAAAGGCTCCCGCAGCAATCAAATGGAGAAAGCCCTATTCCTATTGTAGAAAGAAATCATAATGCATTATTCTGTTCTCGCGTATTCAGGATTCTGGTTTCAGGTTTTTGCTCTTGGCACTTTGGAATAGTGTGTTTTTTTGAAAAAAGTGCAAAAAAATTTGCGTATATCAAAAAAAAGCAGTACCTTTGCACTCGCTATCAGAAAGAGGAGAATCAGTAGCTCAGCAGGTAGAGCACATCCCTTTTAAGGATGGGGTCCTGGGTTCGAGCCCCAGCTGGTTCACAAGTGCTGAAAATTAGTGTTTTGCAGCAAGATAGCAAAAAGCCGTGCCGTAATCGTGCCGGTTTTTTTTGTTTCAAGTTTTTGGTAAAAACGATTATTGCTGTTTGACTGCAAAAGAGCAGCTCTTATCCCATTCATAATGTGTGATGGTTGAATTTTATGAAAAAGGGGCTTATTATTTGGGAAAATTTGTATATCTCGAAAAATAGTTGTATCTTTGTCGCTGTAAAGGTGTGCACCATTGTACGTTCTAATCACTATGCTTGGGGCATTCCGATAACTCAGAAATAAGAATAAGCAACATGGAAAAACGATTGACTATCATTGATTTTGTAGAGAAGTACACCCGCGATTACGCAAACCACGTCTTCCTTCGTGAAAAAGTAGGCAACACATGGACGGAGACTACTTATGCAGAGACCCGCGAGCAGGCGCATATCATCGGTGCCGGCTTGATGGCGTTGGGCATAGAGAAAGGCGAGCGTGTGGCGTTGCTTTCGCAGGGGCGCAACCTCTGGGTTACTGCCGAGTTGGGT
>CAMFEN010000241.1 GCA_945949375.1 uncultured Bacteroidales bacterium
CCAGGATCAAACTCTTCGTTGTAAAAAAAATTATTTCCTTAGCCCAAAACGACTTTCTAATTATGAATTATGAATTTTGAATTATGAGCGCATCGCTGAACTCATTCTCTTTTTCATAAACCATAATTGATTTATTGTGTACTTAATTAACGGGAACTTTTTGTTACAATATATATAATATATCGTTTCCTGTTCTTGTACTACACTAATTGCTTCAATCTTTCAAAGACCACAAGGCTCTTTTGCCTGTTGATTTTGTAGGCTCATCAAATGTTGAGCGCGAAATCGAGTGCAAAATTACTGCTTTTATTTGACATGACCAAATTTTTGAGCAACTTTTTTGCATTTTCTTCGTAACTTACTGATTTTCAGCGTTACTTAGAAATCAGGTTTTCAGAGAGCATTTTTGACTTTGGCGCAAAAAAATTAGAACATCGTGTGATGGTTCTACTTAGATTGGCTCGGTCGGTTGCTTTGAGAGTTTTTGCTTTTAGCAGGCGGGGACGCCTGCATACCCGGATAGGGTTTTTCCCGAAAGCGAGTGCAAAATTACTGCTTTTTTCTGACATGACCAAATTTTTGCGCATCTTTTTTGCATTTTCTTTGTAACTCACTGAAAATCAATTTGTGTTTATTTTGGGGCTTTTGCGATAGAATTCTATTTATTTCGAGTTTCTTGTTTAGTAACTATATGATGTAGTTGTTTACAAAGTCCTACAAGTTATCGTTTGCTTTTATTATCTCAAGTTATCGTTTGCTTTTATTATTTTATGTATAACGCGCATGCGCGATGTATAACGCGCATGCGCGCGTGCGAGGAGGCAGTACGAAAGTTAAGAAAAGTGTTCCAAAGTATTCCAAAGTGCGTCAAAATGTTCAAAAAGTGCAGAAAAATTTGCTTATTTCAAAAAAAAACTGTATTTTTGCAGCCTAAATTAAGAACGAGAATGCTTATGGCTATAGAAATCCGCGAAGTGAATACCAAGCGCGAGCTTCAGCAGTTTATAGAGTTTGCCAACGATTTATACAAGGGTTGCCCATACTACTGTCCGCCGCTCTTCTTCGATGAGATGAACACCTTTGACGACGAGAAGAATCCCGCGTTGCAAGTGTGTGAGAAGCAGTTGTTTATGGCATTTCGCGAGGGGAAGCCTGTAGGTAGGATCGCTGCTCTTATCAATCGAAAAGCCAATGAGAAATGGCAGTGCGCGCATGTGCGTTTCGGCTGGATGGATTTCGTAGACGATCTTGCGGTGAGTCGTGCGCTATTAGACAGAGTGGCGGAATGGGGTCGCGAGCGTGGGATGAAACAGATGAACGGTCCGGTAGGCTTTACGGATTTTGACCACGAGGGGCTGTTGGTAGAGGGGTATGAGTATCTGGCTCCGATGGCATCGCTTTACAATTTTCCTTATTATGTGCGTCATATGGATGCATACGGGCTGGTGAAAGAGGCGGACTGGATTGAGTTTCAGGTATTTCCCCCGAAGGAGGTGCCTGAGCGTCTGCAGCGGATAGCCGATATCGTGAAGGCTCGCACACATGTGCGTGTAGATAAGGTGCAGAATACCAGGGAGTTGACGCGGAAATACGGCATTGAGTACATGGACGTGATAGACGCAGCCTATCAGAAGTTATATAATTTCCAGCCAATGACGAAGAAGCAGAAGGAGTACTACCGCGATATGTATTTCCCTGCGATTAACTTTGATTTCGTAACGTTAGTGGTGAATGAGAAAGACGAGATAGTGGGCGTAGGGGTAGGCATGCCCGACATCTCGAAGGCGCTACGCAAATGCGGCGGACATCTCTTCCCGACGGGGTGGTATCATGTGCTCAAAGCACTGAAGACGAAGCATATAGAAGTGTTTGACCTGCTGTTGATAGCCGTTCGCCCCGATTATCAAGACAAGGGAATTAACGCATTGTTCTTTGTTGACCAGATACCGTATATGAACAAGTATGGTGTGAAGTACGCGGAGACGACTTCGATATTGGAGACGAACTGGAAGAACCAAGCCAACTGGACGCAGTTTGAGCATAAGCAGCATAAACGCCGCAGGGCATATATCAAGGATATTTAGACCCTCTAAATCCCCATTGAAGGGAGAGTTGTGAAACAGGCGGGGACGCCTGCGCACCCGGGCAAAGGGCATCTAAATCTTTGAGACATCTGATTGGCACACTTTTTGTGGGAATAATGCTTGGTGTCAAACACTAAACATTAAACTCTAAACACTCAACGAATATGGAATCAGCCATTAACCCAAATACGCTTTATTGGATACTATTCATCGGAATAGCATTGCTTTCGTGGATAGTGTCTGCGTCGCTGGAGAGTAAGTTTAAGCGCTACTCGAAGGTGTCTCTTCCGCTTACGGGCAAGGAGGTGGCAGAGAAGATGCTGCGCGACCATGGGCTGACAGATGTGCAGGTAACATGCGTGTCCGGTCGTTTGACGGATCATTATAATCCGACAGATAAGACAGTTAACTTGTCGGAGTCGGTGTATAACAGTGCGTCAGTTGCCGCGGCAGCGGTGGCGGCGCATGAGTGCGGACATGCCGTGCAACACGCGACGGCCTACGCACCGTTGCAGATGCGTTCGGCGTTAGTGCCTGCCGTGGATTTCGCGAGTAGATGGGTGATGTGGATATTGTTAGCCGGGATGTTGCTTATCAATGTGTTTCCCGGGTTGATGATTGTGGGTGTTTGTCTATTTGCATTGACGACATTGTTTTCTTTCATCACATTGCCGGTTGAGATTAATGCGAGCCAACGAGCGGTGGATTGGTTGCAGGAGGCAGGTATTACTGACAGGGAGACTACTCCGCTGGCAACCAGCGCATTACGGTCGGCAGCATACACGTATGTGGTAGCGGCGTTGTCGTCGCTGGCGACGTTAGTTTACTATATTATGATTGCTTTTGGGAAGAGGAATTAAGGTTTTTTAGGGCTCCGTAGCTTAGTTGAATAGAGCGTCAGATTCCGGTTCTGAAGGTCCTGGGTTTGAGTCCCAGCGGGGTCACAAAAGAAAATGCAAATTGGCTGATTTATAACAAAATAC
>CAMFEN010000242.1 GCA_945949375.1 uncultured Bacteroidales bacterium
TTGGTAGCCGATGCGCATGGAGTTAATCATCTTGTGATACCCATAGCCGGGATGCACATTCACACCGTGGATATGAATCTTCGCGCTTGCCGCGTTGAAGTTCTCAAACTCCAACTCGCCGACCGCGCCGCCATCCATGGTGTATGCAAAGTCGCAACCGAATTTCGCTACATCGAAGTGGTCTGCGCCTTGCCCTATCTCCTCGTCGGGCGTGAATCCCACGCGAATCTTTCCGTGCTTAATCTCGGGGTGCTGAATCAGATATTCGCAGGCGGATACAATCTCTGCAATACCGGCTTTGTCGTCTGCGCCGAGGAGGGTCTTTCCGTTCGTTACGATGATATCTTGTCCTATATAATGCTGAATCTCAGGGTATTTCGCCACTTCCAGTACGATATTCTCCGCTTCGTTCAGCACGATGTCCTTGCCGTCGTAGGCTTTCACTATCCGTGGCTGGATATGCTTGCCGCTGGCGTCGGGCGCGGTATCCATGTGGGCGATGAAGCCGATGGCGGGTTTGCCCTCCGTGTTCGCAGGCAGGGTCGCCATGATATACCCGTTGTCGTCTAACTCCACTTCCTGCAAACCAATGGTTTTCAGTTCGTCGCGGAGGTACTGAGCAAACTCCATCTGCCCGGGAGTCGAGGGCGTCATGTTGGTTTCTTCATCCGAAGTCGTGCAAAACGACACGTACTTCAAAAAGCGAGCGGTAATATCCATAATTATACTGATTTTGAGTAACGATTTCTGTATAAACTAATTCGCTTGCAAAGATACTACATTTTTTCGCGATTTCCAAATTTTTGCAGCAAAAAAAGTAATTGGAGTCCCAAAAGGCGCCAATTACTCTCCGATAGACCTCCATAGCCCAATCTCTCAAATTGAAATCAACAGCCATCTTTCCGTAACATTATGCTATCGGGTCTCTGAGCAGTTTTAGTAAGGGTTTTTAGCGGTTTATATAAGGGTCTAACAAGTAAAATAAAAAATATCAAAACGACATAAGAAGTTCCATTTTACTTTCTTTTTGATAATCCTACAACTTATGCAAACAGCAGGTCTATTCTTCGAACTCCCCCGCCCCTCATGGGAAGGGAGGGGAGTGGAGGGGAGGGTAGGGAGGGGCTTCCAAGAAGGCACTGTCTCCAGGCAGCACGCTGCATGTCCGGGTGCGCAGGCGTCCCCGCCTGCTTCCAATGATGCGCTGTCTCCAGAAAACACACGGGATGCGCCAAGAAGGGTACCGCGGACACAAGTGGCAAATCCCGAAAAGTCGTCTCACCTATGGTCAGTTTGTATCATACGGTGTATCTATACCCTCATTCACACCACAATATCCATCTTCTCCCAATCTCCCGTGGCAAACGCCAAGATATTCTCGCACACATTCTCGCACATATCCAGCCGACCTTCCCACGTCCCTGTCCCCGTATGCGGCGACACCAGCACATTATCCATCTCCAGCAGCGCGGGCGTAATCGCAGGCTCATGCTCAAACACATCCATCGCCGCCCCCGCAATCTCCCCCTTGCGTAGTGCCTCCACCAGCGCCGCCTCATCCACATGCGCACCCCGCGCCGTGTTGATAAGATACGCCGTCCGCTTCATCATCTCTAACTCCCGCGCGCTTATCAGGTGGTGCACATCAGCGGTGTAGGGTAGGTTTAGCGACACAAAATCAGCAGTTTGCAGAAGTTCATCCAAAGCGACATATCGAGCCTCATACCGCTCCTCAATATCCTCCGAAAGCCGATGTCTGTTGTGATATACCACCCGCATCCCGCTCGCCAACGCCCGCCGCGCCAGCGACTGCCCAATGCGCCCCATTCCTATGATTCCTATCGTCTTACCATATAGCGAGTGGCTCAGGTTGTTCATCACCCCAAACGGCTCCGCCGTCCCTGCCCGCAGTTGTCGGTCAAACTCAGCCGTCCGCCGCGCGATGCCTATCATCAGCGCAAACGCCAGCTCCGCCGTTGGCTCTATCACTGGCTGGGGTGTATTCGTTACGCGAATACCCCGCTCACGACATGCCTCCAAATCGATGTTGTTATACCCCACGCCGAAATTCGCCACCAGCCGAAGTCGAGGCATGCTCGCTATCATCTCCCGCGTTACAGGCTTATCAAACGTGGAAACCAGCACCTCCGCCTCCGATATAGGCGCATAAAGCAAAAACCGACCGACCTTTTCCGTCAGCCGCCGAAAGCCCTCAGAGGGTAGTTGTGTAGTGAAAGCGATTTGCATAGTATGTGTTGAATTTTTGTATAAATCTTGCATAGAATTATGCACGTTATGATAGTTTCGTGGGCAGAGATAATGTTTTTGTATAACTTTTATTATGTTTCAGGAAAAAATTAATGAACAATTACACGGAAATTATATGTTAAAACAACGAACAATTATTGGAAATTTTTGTAGAATCCGTAGTTTGCGTATCATAACCGAAAGAGGCTGCCGGGCAAAATCTGCCGGTCAGCCTCTTTCATACTTGTAATCTGCGCATGGTATCTCACGTTGTTGAACTACAACGTCTTTGCTACCTCCACCTGCTCGAAGGTCTCTATCAAGTCGCCTTCTACCACGTCGTTAAACGACTTGATGCTCAGTCCGCACTCCGTGTTCACACCGGCTTCCTTGATATCGTCCTTTCCGTGTTTCAGCGAAGACAACTCGCTGGTTTGTATCACGATACCATCGCGAATAACTCGGCATTTGTTGCCTCGCTTGACCTTGCCTTCGCGCACGATACATCCCGCGATAGTACCCACCTTCGAGATATGGAACGTCTGCAACACCTCCAGCGTGGCTGTAACCTCTTCCTTGATTTCCGGCGAGAGCATACCCTCCATAGCTGCCTTGATCTCCTCGATGGCATCGTAGATAATCGAGTAGATACGGATATCCACTTCCTCCGATTCCGCCATTTTGCGTGCCGTACCCGTCGGGCGCACGTTGAAACCCACGATGATAGCATCCGATGCGGCTGCCAGCAGCACATCGCTGTCCGAGATTGCACCCACAGCGCCGTGAATAACGTTCACTTGGATGTTCTCCGTCGAG
>CAMFEN010000243.1 GCA_945949375.1 uncultured Bacteroidales bacterium
GCGGGCTACGCCCTTGCAGAGATGAGGAAGGATTCTTAGCGGATGTTGGCAAATCGGTCTTTCAGTGAAACGGTCAGACAATGAAATGGTCTTTCAGCAAAGCGGTCCAACAGCGTAGCGTTCCAACAGCGAATCAGTCGTTCAGCGAAGCGGTCGGACAATGAAATGGTCGTTCAGCGTAGCGGTCGGACAGCGTAAGCGGTCAAAACAGTAAAAGAATGAAGACCCGTAATCACATAGAAGGAGCGATGAGGAACCACGGACTGGTGTTCTTCCTCTTCATGTGCCTGACGCTGTTCGGTGTCTGGGCGCTGACGAAGATGAACAAAGACGAGTTCCCCTTCTTCACCATCCGTCAGGGTGTGGTGGTGGCGGTGTATCCTGGTGCTACGGCGCAGGAGGTGGAGGCGCAGGTAACAAAGCCGCTGGAGGACTATATCAATGGCTTCGAGGAGGTGGATAAGGCGCATACCTACAGCGTGACGGAGGACGGCATCGTATATGTCTATGTGTCGCTGCGGATGTTCGTCAAGTCGAACAACGAGGCATGGAGCCGCATACGCGCGAACCTCGACCTGTTTCGCAAGACCTCGCTGCCAAAGGGGGTGTTGGGGATGATGGTGGTGGATGACTTCGGCAATACCTCCTCGATGTTGCTCGCAGTGGAGAGCCCCGAGCGCACCCCGCGCGAGTTAGCGCATTTCGCGCGGCTGCTCTCCGACCGCCTGCGTACCATCCCCGAGATGGGAAAGATAAAAATCTTGGGGCAGCGGCAGGAGGAGATTGCCGTTACCATTGACCCTGCGTGTCTCTCGGCGTATGGCGTGAACCAAAACCTGCTGAATGCGCAACTGCTCTTGCAGGGGCTGCGCACGATGACCGGCAGCGAGGATGGCGCGCAGTATCAAGTGGTCATCCCTTACGCCACCGACTATGAGATAGCCGAGCAGATTATCTGGTCAGACCCCGCCACGGGTGCCACCCTGCGCCTCAAAGACGTAGCGACCATCGAGCGCCGCTATGCCACGCCCTCCAAGTATGTCGATTTCTACGAAGGCAGCACGCAAGAATATGCCAACTGTTTGATTATCAGCATGGAGATGACGCCGGGCAATAACATCGTGGAGTTCGGCAGAAAGGTAGAGGCGCAGTTGGAGACTGCCCGCGCGGAGTTGCCGCCCGACTTGCAGTTCCATCGTATCACCGACCAACCGAAGGTGGTGGATGCCTCGGTCTCTTCTTTCCTGCGCGACATACTCATCTCTATTGTGGTCGTCATCCTTGTCATGCTCATGCTCTTCCCCTTGCGCACAGCCCTCGTGGCAAGCACGGGCGTACCCGTGTGTATCGCTATTGCGCTGGGGCTGATGTACCTGATGGGCATTGAACTCAACACGGTTACGCTTGCGGCACTCATCTTCGTGCTGGGCATGATTGTGGACGACTCGGTGATAGTCATCGACGGCTACACCAATCTCTTGGAGAAAGGGCACAGCCGCTGGTACTCCGCCGCGGTTAGCACGAAGCAACTCTTCGTCCCCATGGCGCTCGCCACCTGCTCTATCTCCGGCATGTTCTTCCCCATGACCAAGATTATCACGGGACCCTTGGGCGAGTTCATCCAACTCTTCCCCTTCGCCGTGATGTTCGCCCTCGTGGCAAGTATCTTCTACGCCACATGGGTAACGCCCTATATGGCAACGCGCTTTGTTCGCCGCACGCGCCCCGAAGAGATGAACCGCTTCGAGCGCGGGCAAAACAAGTTCTTCGGCTGGCTGCAAAGTGGCTATGAGAAGATGTTGCGCTACTGCTTCCGCCGCCCGTGGGCGGTCTACCTGCTGCTGATACTCTCCTTGGGGCTCGGTCTCTTCTTGCTCCCGAGGCTGAACATACAGTTGCTGCCGAAGGCGGAGCGCGAGTGCTTCGCCGTGGAGATACACTTGCGCGAAGGGTCGCCGATAGAGGAAACGGCGCTGGTGGCTGACTCGCTGGCGCGTGTGTTGCAGCAGGACCCGCGCGTGAAGTCCGTAACCTCTTTCGTTGGGCAGGCATCGCCTCGTTTCCATGCCGTCTATACCCCCAACATGGCAAAGCCGAGTTATGCGCAGTTCATCGTCAACACCATCTCCTGCGACGCCACGCTGGAGGTCATCCGCGAGTATGGTCCGCGCTATGAGAACCACTTCCCCAATGCCTATATCCGCTTCAAGCAGGTGGACTACCAAGCGGCGAAGAACCCCGTGGAGGTGCGCTTCAAGGGGGGCGACTTAGAGCAGATGGCAGTGCTCGCCGACTCGCTCAAAGCCTTCATGGCGCAGCAGCCGGAGATGACATGGGTGCACTCCGACTACGACCAGTTCAAGCGGCAGGTGCGCATCGTGCTCAAAGAAGACGAAGCCACGCGCTTAGGCATCACGCAGGCCCAACTCTCGCTCTACCTCGCCACACTCCACAGCGGCACCACCATGACCACCCTCTATGAGGACGACTATCCCCTCCCCGTCGTGCTGTACATGGCGGAGCCAAGAGCCAAGGAGGTGCGGTCTCCAGGCCGCACCATAGCACAGGGTACGCAGGCATCTTCGTCTTATGCAATGCAATTGTCAAATAGTAAATGGTCAAATAGTCAAATAGAGAGCTTGCTTATCCCCACCAATATCCCCTCCCTCTGGGTGCCGCTCAGGCAGGTCGCCACGCTTGAGCCCGCATGGCATCATGCCTCTATCACCCACTACAACGGCATCCCCACGATCACCGTCGGCTGCGACCTGCGGGGCAACACCAGTTCCGTTGCCGCGGAGAAGAAAGTGAAGCAGTGGATTAGTACCCACATGACCGACCTTCCCGAGGGCGTTACCATATCCTACGGCGGTTTGTCGGCGGTCAATAGCGAAATGGTGCCGCAGATACTATGGTCGGTGGTGGCAGCACTGCTGGTGATGTTGGTGCTCTTGCTCTACCATTTCGGCAAGGTGCCGCTGGCGCTGCTCACCCTTTCCAGTGCACTGCTCTGTATCTACGGCGCGTTCCTTGGCTTGTATATCTTCCGATTGGACATTAG
>CAMFEN010000244.1 GCA_945949375.1 uncultured Bacteroidales bacterium
TATGTCTTCACCTACACAGCGGCGACCAAGATTTTGTCGGTTTCCTATCCTGCTTCCACCGGCGGCGAAGGTGGCAGCACCGACCCCGAAGTATCTTCTTTGCCTAAAATCCAATTGATGGGTTCATTGACTGATTGGGATAATGGAAAAATACTGACTCCTTCCGAAGATAGCCTTACTGCAGAAATCAGTTTAGAGTTGACTGCAGAGACCACTTACAAACTCAAAATTAAGAAAGATGGAGCCTGGCTTGGTAACAATGGTACGATGACTTCTGACAATTGCAGCGGCTGGACGTTTACATCAAGCGAAGGTGATTGTGGTCTTACCACTACCATTGCCGGTTCCTACACCTTCAAATGGGAATACGCAACGGATAAACTCACCGTTACCTATCCGTCATCCACTACTACCGCTCTCACCAATACCGAAGCGGAGAATGCTACGGTAAAAGTTATCCGCAACGGTCAAGTGCTTATCGTTCGTGAGGGTGTTACCTACAACATGATGGGACAAACCATCCAATAACGATATATACTCTCTTCAAAAAGGCTTCATAGTCGAACGGGCTTCCCCGCACTGTGAAGCCTTTTTGCAAGCCCTGCTCGGGTGCGCAGGCGTCCCCGCCTGCTAAAAAAACGACACGATTAAGCTTATCTCCTTTCAAAGCGGGCGGGGACGCCTGCGCACCCGGGCAGGCGCACGCCGGACATTCTGTAACTATCCCAACAATCAAACAACCCAAATATGAATAGACCTGTCTTAACCCTTTTGCTTTCCCTCTCCTGCTCGGCGATGTTCGCTGCGGGGACAGTGGAGACTCGTGGCGTCTATGCCACCAACCCCAACAACCAATTCGGCAAGCAAGCCACAATCACCATCGATGGTAGCCCCGCCGATTGGACAACGGACATGCTCATCGCGCAAGGTAGCGCGAACGATGTGTGCAACTCCTTCAAGGGTATGCACGAGAACTGCGTATTGGACTGCTATGCCCTCTATGCCGCATGGGACGATGCCAACCTCTACCTCGCATGGCAGATGG
The DNA here is from genome assembly GCA_945949375.1 of uncultured Bacteroidales bacterium. Lineage (GTDB taxonomy): Bacteria > Bacteroidota > Bacteroidia > Bacteroidales > Paludibacteraceae > Colicola. The sequence goes on from CAMFEN010000244.1 coordinate 1,046, forward strand.
TCAACACCTTCGACACATGGTGGGAGCAGGACGGCAACGGTCCTATCTCCGACGATGGTTACGTGGGCGATGTGCCGCTGGCAGTCGCTATCAGCGTGGACCCCGATAAGACCATGACCGGTCGTCTGACTAATGGCGAGATGCTCTGGGGGAAGGTGAATGTTGTTTATGAGACCCCCATCGACCACCTCTTTATGATGAGCGGAAAGCCCGGGCAGGGTACCCCCGCGATGTTCCTCCCCGCGGACGCGCAGGGAAACACGAACTACGGCGATGCCTGCAAGGAATATGCTAAAAACGGCATCACCTATAAGATGAGCCACGACTTCCTCGGCAGCAGTCTGCTCCATCTCTATCAGCCGCAGTCTCCGGACGATGCCTACAACGACGGCTCCACGTGGCTGGACGTGCTGGACGCTACCGCATGCCAAGGCAAGGTGCGTCGCAACCACCAGAAGAAATACGACTCTTTCTACGAGATGAAGATACCTTTCGAAGCATTAGGCATCACCAAAGCCGACCTCACCGCCAAAGGTATCGGCGTGATGATGATCGCCACCCGCGGTGAGTCGGGCATCGACTGCGTGCCGCACGATGCTTCGATGCTGGACAATGTGTATGGCGACTATGTGCACGATGCCTCCACTTCGGCAGAGAAATCCGACTCCGACACCATCCGCTGCCAGTTGGCAGACGTAGGTTGCCGCCGCGCAGGCAGTGCCCCCGCCGCAGGTCCCTCGGTAGGCTTGAGCATAGCACAAGACTACACTTTCCACTCCGATGCCCTCGCCCTCTCCTGCCGACTCAAGAACGCCACCGCAGGCACCTATCAGGTGGGCTCCGCTGCCGCACAGTCGTTCACGGGTAGCGCCACCATCGTGGTGGGTAATGACCTGAAAGTTGGCGAGAGCGTGAAAGTAACCGTTACAGCGACCAATGGCATTGCAGAACAAGACCAATCCATTTCCTATACATACACCAAGGGCGAAGCCTTCCCTGTCGGGCAAGGTACCGCCATCTTCAAGAACGAGCACGCGTGGGCAGAGTGCTACTGCTATATGTACGGTGCCAAGGAGAATGCCAAATGGCCCGGCGTGAAGATGAAGCTCCTAAGCGGCGATTTCTACGCCTATCAGATGCCCGCGGGGTTGAGTTCGGCAAACGTAATCTTCAACAATGGTCTTGAAGATGGCGAGGGCAAAGAGCAATATCCCTCAGGCAACGGACTGAGCCTCACCAACAAACAGGTGCGTCTCTACGACTACGTACAGTGGTACGACGTGAACTACACCTGTGCCACAGTGCTCGAAGAAGCACTTGCTCAACCCGCAACCACAGTACGCAAGGTGCTATACCAAGGCGATCTCTATCTCCTCCTACCCACCGGTGAGATGTACAGCATTGACGGCAAGAGAAAATAGAAACTATAGAAACTATAGAAGCTATAGAAACTATAGAGGCTATAGAGAAACTATTGAAACAATAGAAACAATCAACAAACCAATCAAACATATTATATCCCATGAAAAGAAAAACTTTCCTTCTGCTGGCGGTGCTGCTATGTAGCATCGGTTTGCAGGCAACGGCTTTCCCCAGCCGTACCGACTTCCGCGACGAGAGCATCTACTTCGTGATGACCACTCGTTTCTACAACGGCGACCCATCGAACGACACCCAGTGTTGGGACGCGCAGCAGTACAACGTGGGCGACCCCGCTTGGCGCGGCGACTTCAAGGGGCTCATCAAACAGATGGACTACATCAAAGCCCTTGGCTTCACCGCCATCTGGATCACGCCTATCGTTACCAACGGCTCCGGCTACGACTACCACGGCTACCACGCCATGAACTTCTCGGAAGTGGACAAACGCTACGAGAGCGAGGATGTGCTCTTCCAAGACGTGATTGACGCTGCCCACGCTCGCGGGATGAAGATTATCCTTGACATCGTGCTGAACCATACGGGTAACTTCGGCGAGGAGAAGCTCTGCAAACTCTTCACCCGCGACTGGGATG
>CAMFEN010000245.1 GCA_945949375.1 uncultured Bacteroidales bacterium
TTAATACCCTTGCGGCGGGCTACGCCCTTGCAGAGATTTGGAAGGATTTTGGGCAAAGTCGGACAAAATCAGTCAGATAGCGAAGCGGTCGGACAACAAAGTGATCAAACATATCAATATGCTAACACTCTTCGATGACATAGAGGCTCCCGAGCGGGAGGAGATTCGGCAGTTGCGCAAGGAACTGACGGAGCACAATTATCGTTATTATGTGCTCAGCAGTCCCGTTATCTCCGATGTGGAGTTCGACCGCAAGATGCGCCGCTTGCAGGATTTGGAGGCGCGCTATCCCGATATGTTCGACCCCAAGTCGCCCACGCAGCAGGTGGGCTCCGACCTCAGCCCGAAGCAGAGCGGCAAATGGGAGCAGGTGGCGCACCGCTATCCCATGCTCTCGCTGGCGAACACCTACTCGCGGGAGGAAGTGGCAGACTGGCTGCGCAAACTGCCCGAGGGGGTGGAGATAGTGTGTGAGTTGAAGTTCGACGGACTGAGCATATCGCTCTGGTACGAGCACGGGACGCTCACCAAAGCCGTAACCCGCGGCGACGGGCAGAAAGGCGACAACGTGGTGGAGAACATCAAGACCATCCCTTCCATCCCGTGGCATATTGAGGGCGAGGATGTCCCCGAACGATTCGAGATGCGCGGCGAGGTGTTGCTGCCATGGGCGAACTTCGAGCGACTGAATCAGGAGCGCGCCAATCAGGAAGAGGCACTGTTCGCCAACCCGCGCAATGCCGCCTCGGGCACGCTCAAGTTGCAGGACACACGCGAAGTGGCACGGCGAGGGCTGGATGCCTACCTATATTATATGTTGGGCGAGGACCTGCCTGCCAAGACCCATTTCGACCGTCTGCAGACGGCTCGCCGCTGGGGATTTCAAACCAGCGAACACATCCGCGTATGCCGAACGCTGGACGAGGTGATGGCATACATCGCCTATTGGGACAGCGCACGCAAAGACCTCCCTATCGCCACGGACGGCATCGTGCTGAAAGTGAACGACTTAGCGCAGCAGGAGGAGTTGGGCTTCACCGCCAAGACACCGCGCTGGGCAATCGCCTATAAGTTCCCCGCCGAGAAGCAGAAGACACTCCTACGCGAGATAACCTACCAAGTGGGGCGCACAGGGGTGGTAACGCCCGTGGCGAACCTCGAGCCGGTGCACCTCTCCGGCACTATCGTCCAGCGCGCCACCCTCCACAACGAGGACTTCATCCGCTCGCTGCACATCCGCCCGGGAGACATGGTCTTTGTGGAGAAAGGCGGCGAAATCATCCCAAAGATAACAGGGAAAGCAGAGGAAGATAGCCCAACCGCTGCCGACTACGACTACCATTTCCCCACGCAGTGCCCCGAATGCGGAGCAACGTTAGTGCGTGTGGAGGGAGAGGCGGCATGGCGTTGTCCGAACGAACAAGGCTGCCCGCCGCAGATTAAGGGCAAGATGATACACTTCGTCAGCCGCCGCGCGATGAACATCGAGGGGCTGGGCGAAGAGACCATCGACCTGCTGTTTGCACAGGGGTTGCTGCATAACATCGCCGACATCTATGCCCTCACATTCAACGACCTTGCATCCCAAGAGCGCTTCGGCGAGAAGTCGGCGCAGAACATCCTCAATGGTATCGCAAACAGCCTGCTCGTGCCGTGGGAGCGCGTGCTCTTCGCCCTCGGCATACGCATGGTGGGCGAGACCACGGCGAAGAAACTGGCACGCCGCTTCACATCTTTGGAGCAACTGCAAGTTGCCGACAGAGAGCAACTGATAGCGGTGGAGGATGTGGGCGAGCAGATAGCGGATAATATCATCGCTTACTTTGCCGACGAGCGCAACAGAGAGATTATCCACCGCTTGCAGGACGCGGGCTTGCAGATGCAGGGGAAGGAGGTGGAGGTAGTTTCTCAAGCATTGGCAGGGCAAAGTATCGTCATCTCAGGTACTTTTACACAGCATAGCCGCGATGAGTACAAGGCGATGATAGAGGCACACGGAGGAAAGAATGTAAGCTCCGTCAGCAAAAAGACCTCGTTCATCCTTGCGGGCGAAAACATGGGACCTGAGAAACTGAAAAAGGCGGAAGCATTAGGCATCCCCCTCATGACCGAAGAAGAATTTTTAGAAATAACCACAGACCACTAACCTATGTCCATCAAAGAAAAGATATACTCTTTTATCGCTCGCAGGCAGCCTCAGCGGGAAGCCAAATGGCCGCATTGGGAGAGCGTGAAGCATGTGCTGGTGCTCTATGAAAGCGACCTTGTAGAGAAAAATCCCGCCATACGCACAATTCGCACCGAGTTGCAGAAACACCATATCGATGCCGTCTTTTGGGGCTATGTGCAGAAGAAAGAGGTGCAGTCGGCAGTGTTGCAGCAGAGTCGTATCGTGGGGATGAAGGATTTTACCTTTCTGGGCTATCCCCGCAAGGAGTTGGTACAAGATTTGCAGCAACAGGAGTATGATTTGGTGATTGACCTCAACCAAAGCAATACCTTGCCTTTGCGCTACCTCTGTCTGCTGGCAGACGCGGGCTTCAAAAGCGGCATGGCACCTATCGGTCAATTGCCCAATACTCCAATGGTTCAGTCTCCCTGCGACCTGCAAATAAAGACGCAGCCGCAGGAGACACCGGAGTTCCTCTTCCAACAGATACTTCACTATTTAACCAATATACAAAGCAATGACTAAACCCTCTCAACATTCAACGCTCAACGCTCAACCTTTGCTACCCTCTTTATGTGGTTTAGGTACCGCCCTTATCACGCCTTTTCTGACTGATAAAACGGTAGATTTCAATGCCCTTGGCACGCTGATAGAGCACCAGATTGCAGCGGGAGTGGACTATATAGTAGTATTTGGCACTACATCGGAGATGGTAACGCTTAACGAGATGGAGCGTATCTCGGTGCGCGATTTTATAGTACGTCGTGTGGCAGGTCGCGTGCCTTTGGTGTTGGGCATGGGCGGTAACTGCACACAGCAGGTGGTCTGCGACTTAAAACAGCAGGCACCCGTTCTCATGCAACATTTCTGCGCTATCCTATCT
>CAMFEN010000246.1 GCA_945949375.1 uncultured Bacteroidales bacterium
CTTCCAAAAGGTGGATGGTTCAAGACTATATATTCAGATGCGCAGATTAGCGACCTTTGGATTGATCGTCCGTCCGTACTCCTGAATGGTGCTTCCGAAGTCGGTATCGTGGCTGATGCAGTGATGGGTAATCCGGCAGGAAATGACTCCACAACCACTCTGCGCAATATCCATATCACATACCCGAATGTAAGTGGAACGGCAGACATCTTCGGTGGTATAGCAGGGTCTATTAGTCTATTTTCTCGTGTTGAAGGCTCCTCGCTACGCAATGCAGAGATTAACCTGCCCGGGACAGAAGTCGGTGGTATTGTTGGAAAAACTTCAACGAGTGCAAACATTAATGCTTGTGCTTTTGGTGGCACTATCAACGGCGGACTGCAAGTCGGCGGTATCGTGGCTGACCAGAGTGCAGAAGGCGATGTGGTCAGCAACTGCCATGTGGATGCAGAGATCGTAGGTCGTGGACATGTAGGCGGCATCGCCGGCTTCTGTGGACGTGGCAAGATGAACAACTGCTTTGTAGAAGGTTCAGTAATGCTCCATACGGATAGCAAAGAGGGTAGTGTAGGCGGTTTGATTGGCTACTTGGAAGAGTTGCCCACCAATGATAAAGTGGTACCAGTTATTGTAGAGCACAACCTTGTGGCAGTGGATTCCATCGGCTTTACTCCGAGCGCATCGGCTGGCGATGTGGTGGCTCACCGTATCATTGGTCGCTCAAGTGCAGACGAAATGGCTTGGGATTGGGAAAACCAGAATCCTGATGGATCATATAACAAAGTAAGCGTAGGTAAACCGGAAAAAGGTCTGGCGAACAACTACGCTATCGAGGACCTTACCATTCTTGATGCTAATATCGCAGACAACGACAGCACCACCGAGGGTAAAACCATTGCACCCCAGCTTATCACTGCAGAGTGGCTCGGAAACATCAACTTCCTCTTCGGAGAAAGCATTGCACAACCTTGGTTACTTACAGAAACAAGCCTCGGCTTATGGTATGAAGATATGATTGGTGGTCTTTATGCCAATGCCGACGAGATAACCTTGATGGAGGGTGATTCTACGCAAGTAATGCTTATCGTGGTAGGTGGCGAAGCAGAGAAGATTGAACTGGAATTGTCTGAGCCGAATGTAGCGTTTTCGAGTGTTGCCCAAGGCGAAGAAATGTTACTATTTATTAAAGCGCTGGGAGTGGGAGTTTCTGAATTGAAAGCCACCTATGGTATACATTCATTGACAATTATTGTTAATGTGGATGCGAAAGCGACCATTGATAATACGCAAGATGCAGATACGGTCATACCTTGTGTGCAGAAGGTAGTACGCGATGGACAAGTAGTTATTTTGCGCGATGGTAAGGCGTATTCTATATTAGGTGCGCTGCTCTAATAATCAACATGACTGCGAAGTCACAGACTATCTTTTACATAAAAAATGCTGTTTAACAAATTGTTACGTTTGTTAAACAGCATTTTTGTATATATTTAGTGGGAAAACGCTACACTTGTTTAAGAGAAAGTTGGATGCGAGAACGTTTGCGGTCAATGGCGATGACGCGTACCTGTACGTGTTGGTGGAGTGAGACTACCTGTGCGGGGTCGGAGATACGGCGGTTCGCCATCTCGGAGATATGTATCAGTCCGTCTTTGTGCACGCCTAAATCCACGAACGCACCGAAATTGGAGATGTTGGTTACTATCCCGGGTAGCACCATGCCCACTTGCAGGTCGTCAATGGTGTGCACGTTCTCCGCAAAATGGAACTCTTCCAACTGCTCTCTGGGGTCGCGGCTTGGCTTCTCCAGCTCGTGGAGGATGTCCGTCAGCGTGGGCAGTCCGATTTCCTCCGTAATATAATTGTTTGGGTTGATTTGACTGCGAAGGGTCTTGTCTTTTAGCAAATCTGCCACCGTGCATCCTAAATCTCGCGCCATACGTTCTACTACGGGGTACGCCTCGGGGTGGACGGCAGAGTTGTCAAGCGGCATGTCGGAGTCGGTAACGCGCAGGAATCCCGCCGATTGCTCGAAGGTCTTAGCCCCCATCTTCGGCACTTTCAGCAACGCCTTGCGGTTGGGGAAAGCGCCATTGGAAGCGCGGTAGTCCACGATGTTCTGCGCGAGGGTGGGACCCAAGCCGGAGATGTAGGTGAGTAGGTGCTTGCTGGCGGTGTTCACATCCACGCCCACATGGTTCACCACGCTCTCCACGGTCTGCTCAAGGCTCTCTTTCAGCCGCGTCTGGTCCACATCGTGCTGATACTGCCCCACGCCGATGGACTTCGGGTCAATCTTCACGAGTTCGGCGAGCGGGTCCATCAGTCGCCTGCCTATACTCACCGCACCGCGGACAGTTACGTCCTCATCGGGGAACTCCTCGCGGGCAATCTTGCTCGCTGAATAGACTGAGGCACCGTTCTCGCTGACGACGAACACTTGCGGTTTCTGCGGCTCGCCTATGTTTTTGAGGGCAACTTGCACCATCTGTTCCGTCTCGCGGCTGGCTGTGCCGTTGCCGATGGCAATCGCCTGAATAGCATACTGCTGCACGAGAGCGGCGAGTGTCTTGGTGGCATCGGCTTGGTGCAGATAGACCACGGTGTGCATGAGCAGGTCGCCTTGCGCGGAGAGAACTACCACCTTGCAGCCTGTGCGGAAGCCCGGGTCAAGGGCGAGGACGCGTTTCTGCCCGAGGGGCGCGTCAAGCAGCAGTTGGCGCAGGTTGGTGGCAAAGACGCGTATCGCCTCGGTATCGGCTTTCTCCTTGCTCTGTGCGGCAAACTCCGTCTCTATGGCGGGCTTGAGCAGTCGTTTGTAGCCGTCTTCCATAGCGAGCTCCACTTGGTAGGCGGCGTCGTTGCTCGCACGCAGGTAAAGGTGCGCCAATTTGTCAAGGCTCTTCTCGGTATCAGGCGAGATGTCCACGCGGATGAAACCCTCTTTCTCCGCGCGGCGGATAGCGAGCAGACGGTGGCTGGAGATGCGTTTCAAGGGAGATCGGAAGAGCACACGTCTGAACTCCA
>CAMFEN010000247.1 GCA_945949375.1 uncultured Bacteroidales bacterium
GTGCAGAAGCCTGAGGATGTGTTGTTGCGATCGCATACAAGCAGCGTACAGACGCGCGTGATGACCTCTCAACAGCAACCCATCCGCGTACTTTGCCCCGGGCGTGTGTATCGTAACGAAGCCATCTCAGCACGGGCGCACTGTTTCTTCCACCAAGTGGAGGGACTCTATGTGGATAAGAATGTTTCGTTTGCCGACCTGCGCGAAGTGTTGCTGTATTTTGCGAAGGAAATGTTCGGGCAAGACACGAAGATTCGCCTCCGTCCGTCTTACTTCCCCTTTACCGAACCGTCTGCAGAAATGGATATATCCTGCGGGCTTTGCGGCGGCAAAGGATGCTCGTTCTGCAAGGGGACTGGATGGGTGGAAATACTCGGCTGCGGTATGGTGGATCCAAACGTGCTGGAAGCCTGCGGAATTGACTCGAAAGTATATAGCGGCTACGCTTTTGGTATGGGTGTGGAGCGTATCACCAACCTGAAGTATCGCGTGAAAGACCTGCGTCTATTCTCGGAAAATGATGTGCGCTTCTTGCGGCAGTTTGAGAGCTGTTGATGAGCCCATCGTTGTGTGTACTCGATATTATGGAAGAGTGTACTTTTGAAGAAAACATAATGTTTGTTCCTTTATACGTGGAATATATTGAAGTGCTCTCAAAGAAATTGTGCAAGAAAAATTTGCGTATATCAAAAAAAAGCAGTAATTTTGCACTCGAAATCAAGAAAATGGTTTCGGGTGCATTTTTAATGCTAAACTTCTCAATCGTTATTTAGTTATGACTTTAGGAACCCCTCTGACGAGTGTCGCTACACGAGCATTGTTATTAGGTAGCGGCGAGTTGGGCAAAGAGATTACTATCGAGTTACAACGCTTGGGCGTAGAGGTCATTGCGTGCGACAAGTACGCCAATGCACCGGCTATGCAGGTGGCGCATCGCGCGCATGTGTTTAATATGTTAGACGGCCAAGCCTTACGGGCGGTGGTGGAGCAGGAGAAGCCCTCGCTTATCATCCCCGAAGTAGAAGCCATTGCTACCCGCACGCTCGTTGAATTGGAGCAGGAAGGCTACCGCGTTATCCCTACGGCTAACGCGGCTTTTCTTACTATGAATAGGGAAGCAATCCGCCGTTTGGCAGCCGAGGAGTTGGGTTTGCCCACGGCGCGCTATCGCTTTGCGGACACCTACGAGGAGTTCGTGCAGGCGGTGGAGGAGATAGGTATCCCCTGCGTGGTGAAACCTATCATGTCCTCCTCCGGGCACGGGCAGACGACGATAAAAGAGGACCCCTCTTTAGATGAAGGATTAAGGATAAAGGATGAAAGACTAAATAGTTCCGACTCTGAAAGTTTAGAGACGAAGGTAATAAGTCCTTCATCCTATGTCCTTCATCCATCATCCATCGTTGACCATGCTTGGACGGAGAGCCAAAAGGGCGGACGCGCAGGTGCCGGCAGGGTGATTGTGGAAGGCTTCGTGGATTTTGACTATGAGATTACGCTGCTGACGGTACGTTGCGCAGCATCGGATAAAGGATTAAGGACACAGGATGAAAGACTGAATAGTTCTGTGGATGAAGGAACAAAGATAAAGGATGAAAGATTAAATAGTTCCGACTCAGATACCTTAGAGACGAAGGTAATAAGTCCTTCATCCTTCATCCTTCATCCTTCATCTCCAGCACATACTATTTTCCTTGAGCCGGTGGGGCATCATCAGGTGGATGGCGACTACCGTGAGTCGTGGCAGCCGCAGGCGATGTCGCCCGTGGCGAAGCAGAAAGCGCAGGAGATAGCGAAGAAAATCACCGACGCGCTGGGCGGATATGGTATCTTCGGCGTGGAGATGTTCGTCAAGGGCGATGAGGTCATCTTCTCGGAGGTGAGCCCGCGTCCGCACGATACAGGTATGGTAACGATGATTTCGCAAGACCTGTCGGAGTTCGCGCTCCACGCCCGCGCAGTGCTCGGGCTGCCTATCCCCGAGGTGCGCTTCTTCGGACCATCGGCATCGAAAGCCATCGTGGTGGAAGGTGATACCGACAAGGTGGTGTTCAGCGGCTTGGAGAAAGCCCTTTCCGTCCCCGGTGTGCAGTTGCGTCTCTTCGGTAAGCCCGAGGTGCACGGACACAGACGCTTCGGCGTCTTGCTCGCCACCGCCGACACCGTAGAGCACGCCTTAGAGAAAGTGGAAGAGGCGTACAGGTATGTAGATGAAGGAATAAGGACACAAGATTAAAGACAAAATAGTCTCGACTCTGAAGCGGAAGTTTCCGATGGCATCGGGATAAACTTACGACCGCACCTCCTTGAAACATCATATACAAAGGTATTGATTTATTAACTAATAAGACAAGAAGGAAACAGGAATAGATAAGACGAGTCTAATCAGTCTTTTATCCTTTATCCTGCATCCTGCATCCAAAACAAATGATAGACCGTTATTCGCGTCCTGCTATGCGCGGGATTTGGACAGAAGAAAACAAGTTTAGAGCCTATTTAGAGGTGGAGATTTTGGCTGCCGAGGCGTGGTCCACGCTGGGAGTTATCCCTGCCGAGGATGTGCGCCTGCTGCGCGAGAAAGCCACATTTAATGTGGACCGTATCCACGAGATAGAGGAGATCACCCGCCACGATGTGGTGGCATTCACCCGCACGGTGAGCGAGTCATTGGGCGAAGAGCGCAAGTGGGTGCACTACGGGCTGACCTCTACCGATGTGGTGGATACTGCCAATGGCTACCTCTTGAAGCAAGCCAACGAGATTCTGCGCGAAGACCTGCAGCGTTTCTTGCAGGTGCTCAAGCGTCGCGCCAATGAGTTCAAGTACACCCCCGTCATCGGGCGCACCCACGGCATGCACGCCGATGTAACCTCCTTCGGACTGAAGTGGGCACTGTGGTACGAAGAGATGAAGCGCAATGTGGAGCGCTTTGAGATGGCGGCGCGCGGCGTGGAGGCTGGCAAACTGTCGGCCGCGGTGGGCAACTATGCGAACATCCCGCCGGCTATCCAGACTTAT
>CAMFEN010000248.1 GCA_945949375.1 uncultured Bacteroidales bacterium
ACACATATTCGGGCTTCTCCTGCGCGAAGAAAGCCTCCACTTGGTCTTGACGACAAAGGTCTAACTCTTTGTGCGTGCGCGTGATGATATTGGTGTAGCCTTGGCGCTGCAGTTCGCGCACAATAGCAGAGCCCACCATCCCTCGATGCCCTGCTACATAAATCTTGCTTTGTTTTTCCATAACTCCGTGAATTTTGTTCTCCACTAATAACCGTTAATTGCTCGTTAATTCTATACCTCCATTAAAGACCATTAAAAATTCATTAAAAAGGCTATGCTTTTAATGGTTCTTTATATGGTTTTTAATGGAGAAATCAACGAGAAATTAATGGATAATTAATGGCAATTAGCGGAGAATAACGACAATTTTCTTATTTGACAATTCCTTTCTCGAGGTATTCGGCAAGGTTAGTGTGTACCTGTGCCGCGGCGGCATCAGCTTGCACCTTCGCTATATCGTGCTTGACCATGAGTTCCACCAATTGCTCAAAGGTGGTCGATTGGGGGTTCCAACCAAGTTCGCGCTTTGCCTTCGAGGGGTCACCCCATAAGTTCACCACATCAGTCGGACGATAGAAATCCTCGGAAACGGCTACCACCACCTTGCCCACCAAGGCTTCGGGACCAGCCACCACGATACCTTTCTCCTGCACGCCTTCTCCCTCCCAACGCAGTTCCATACCTGCATGGTGGAACGCAAGCGTCGCAAACTCACGCACCGTGTGCTGCACACCTGTCGCAATCACAAAGTCCTCAGGCGTCTCGTGCTGCAGAATCAGCCACATACACTCCACATAATCCTTCGCATACCCCCAGTCGCGCAACGAGTCTAAATTACCCAGATAGAGTTTTTCCTGCTTGCCCTGCGCGATACGCGCTGCAGCCAAGGTTATCTTGCGCGTAACGAACGTCTCACCGCGGCGCTCCGACTCATGGTTGAAGAGGATACCCGAGCAGCAGAACATATTGTATGCCTCGCGGTACTCTTTCACTATCCAATAGCCGTAGAGTTTAGCAACGGCATAGGGCGAATAGGGGTGGAAGGGCGTGTTCTCGTTCTGCGGCACCTCCTCCACCTTGCCGTATAGTTCGGAGGTAGATGCCTGATAGATACGGCATTTCTGCTCCAGATGGTTCGTGCGCACAGCCTCCAAGATACGCAGCACACCCACCGCGTCCACATCTGCCGTGAACTCCGGCGCATCGAACGACACCTGCACATGACTCTGCGCAGCAAGGTTGTAAATCTCATCCGGCTGCACCTTGCCCACCAACTTCACGAGCGACATCGAGTCGCCCATGTCCGCGTAGTGGAGATGGAAATGGGGTTTCCCTTCCAAGTGGGCAATACGCTCACGATAGTCCACCGACGAGCGGCGGATGATACCATGGACATCATATCCTTTCTCTAACAAAAACTCACTCAGGTAGGAGCCGTCTTGCCCCGTTACACCTGTTATCAAGGCTGTTTTCATGATTTTAACTTTGTGTACTAAACTTCGTGTACTTAACTTCGTGTGAGGAACTTCGTGTAAGGAACTCCGTGTAAGAAACTCCGCTTCGCTCCGTGTACAGCGCAAAGCGCTTCTTTACAGCCCAAAGGGCTTTCTTACACGCAGTTTATAACATTCTATGGTATTCTGCATTAGCATGGTGATAGTCATCGGTCCTACGCCGCCCGGGACGGGGGTGATGGCGCCGGCTTTTGGTGCAACGCTCTCGAAGTCCACATCGCCAACCAAGTGCCCGTCCACGCGGTTGATACCCACATCTATCACTGCAGCACCTTCCTTCACATAGTCCGCTGTAATCATCTGCGGTCTGCCCACGGCTGCCACCAGTATATCTGCCTCGCGGCACACGGCAGGCAGGTCTTTCGTGCGGCTGTGCGCTATCGTAACCGTAGCATTTCTATCCAGCAGCAGTTTGGCTACGGGCTTACCCACGATATTGCTGCGTCCCACCACCACGGCTTTCTTGCCGGCTATCTCCACGCCCGCCTTGTCCAGCAAAACGAGGATACCTTTCGGCGTGCAAGGCAGGATACAGGGCTGGTTGAGCCATAGGCGCGCCACGTTCTCGGGGTGAAATCCATCCACGTCTTTCTCTGCGGCGATAGCGGCAATCACCTTGTCTTCACTGATATGCTTCGGCAGCGGCAACTGCACCAAGATACCATCCACCTTCGGGTCTTGGTTGAGCGTCTCTATCTCTTGCAGCAGACGCTCCTCGGAGCAGTCTTCCGGTAGTTCGATGAGGTGACCGTCCATGCCGAAATACTCCCTCTCCTTGATTGCTCCGAGCACATAGGAGCGACTAGCAGGGTTATCGCCCACGATAATCACCATGAGGCAGGGTCTGCGTCCGTACTGTTTCTCGAGGTTCTCCACCTCGGCTTTCATCTCGTCTTTCAGAGATTGGGATATTTGTTTTCCGTCAATGAGCATATAACTTCGTGTATTGAACTTCGTGTAAAAAACTCCGTGTATTTAACTTCGTGTTATTAACTCCGCTTCGCTTCGTGTTGAGAACTTCGTGTACAGCCCCATGGGGCTTCTTTACAGCGCGCAGCGCTTACAATGCCCAATGGGCGATATCGTTTCTATGAAATAAGTTGTCGCAATGTATCTTTTGTAGTTCGGCATACACTTTATCGCGCGCCGCTTGCAGGGTGTTGCCCGTGCAGATACACATCAGCACCCGTCCTCCGTTGGTCAGCAGTTGTCCGTCCGCAACGCGCGTACCCATGTGGAAGATAAGTCCGTCAAACTGCTCTGTACCCTCGATAGCAGCCCCTTTCTCGTAGTGACCGGGATAGCCTCTCGACGCCAGCACCACGCCCACCGTAGCCTGCTCGTGCCATTGCACATCCATCGCTTGCAAGGGCTCGCCGGTAGCAATCGCATGAAACAGCATGTAAGCATCGGATGCCAGCAGCGGGAGCACCACCTCTGTCTCGGGGTCGCCGAAGCGGGCATTGAACTCTATCACTTTAATTCCCTGCGGTGTCTTCATC
>CAMFEN010000249.1 GCA_945949375.1 uncultured Bacteroidales bacterium
AACGACTTATCCTCCGTAGGTCCTGCGTTGTTGATAATCAGCGTGTTGCCCTCGCGCGAGATATTCATGTCGGGGTTGTATTGCAAGGTCTTGTCAAGCGCCAGTCCTACGAGTATGGGGTCGTGGTCAGAATAGCGGAACATCGTGCGGTCGTCCGACTTATCGTAAGTGTATTCGTCCGACTCGTCGGAGTTGATGTGATACGCCGCCATGCCGGTAATCTGCGGGAATAGGGTGCTGTTGCTGAGCGCGTGGTCAAGGTAGCCCGCCTTGCCGCCAAAGACATAACTATAACTCGAGTCGGCATGGAAAGCGCGATGGAGGTCTATCATACCGGCATCCGTCAGCGTGGTGATAGGGTCTTCCATTGCATACGCATTCAGGTCGCCCATGATGAGTATGTCGGGCTCCTGCGTAGCCGACTGCACGCTGTTGTACTGATTGATAACGGATAACGCCTCCTGCACGCGAGAGTAGTTGTAGATACCCTGCCCGTCGCCTTGGTCGGCATCCAAGCCCGTGCCCGTGCCCGACTTGGCTTTGAAATGGTTGATCGAGAAGAGGAAATACTCATCGTTCTCATCGTCCGCATCGCCGTCCAACTCGCGGAAACACTGTATCTTCTTGCGGTTCTGCACAATCGAGTTGTTCTCAAAGAGCTTGTATTCGGGCTCCACCTTGTCGGCGCGATAGACATATCCCGACTTGGTGTAGGTGCCGCTGGCGGAGCCGTAGTCTTTCACATACTCATACGGATGTCCTGTGTTGGCGGTCAGGTCAGCGGCTATCTCTGCAATGGCGTTCTGCCCCTGCTGAATCTCCACCAGCCCATAGACGTCTGCGCCTATCTTCGCCAGCGCCTTGCTCACTTTCTCCCGCTGCTTCTGATGCGCCGCCTCGTCCCGCGGACCCATGGAGCCGCCCAACTGCTCTACGAGGTAGTACTCCAAGTTGGCAGCGCATACTATCAGCCGCGGCTCGCCTTTCTGATTCAGCGGCGGCAACGCGCGCTCCATGTCGGCGCGGGTGTTTCCGCGGAAGGTGCCGCTCACGTAGGTAACCGAAGAATACGACTGCACGCTGACCGTCAGCCCGTCTATCATCTCCCCGCAACGGTGGTAGCCCGGTAGGTTGCTGATACTCATCTGCCCGTAGGCGTTGAGTGTGCTGAGCGCTGTGTATTCCTCGCTCTTCGGCAACGCTTGGTTGGTGGGGCTGTACAGCCGCCGCGGCGACACGTAGTAGCGACCGTAGGCGTTGTTGGTGATATACATCGGGCAGTCGAACACCACCGTCTGCCCCACGTAGGCTTTCAGTTCTGTGTTCTTCCACTCCTTCGGGTCGGCGACATGCACCGTGGTTTGGGCATAGCTAAACGCCACCCCAAACCACAGAAGCAATAATATCACGTGTTTACCTCGTCTAATCATACAATAGCCTACTATTTAGGATTCATCTCCTCCGTAATAATCCTTCTCTATCTCGCGAGCGTCAGCGAGCAGGCTTATCACAATCGCCTTGCTTCGGGCTCTCGCCCTTGCAGAGATTTGGAAGGATTTATTCGGAGTCTTCGACCCCGCCACGCATGTTAATTGTTAATTATTAATTGTTCATTTCCTTCCTACCACGCAAACAGCGGATGTTGCGTCATCTCGCGGTTCACCTCGGCGCGTACTGCGGCAATCACGCTCTCCGACTCCGGCGCTTGCAGCACGCGGTCGATGAGGTCCACTATCCACGGCATCTTGTCCTCTTTCAACCCGCGCGTGGTGATGGCGGGAGTGCCGAAACGCAAGCCCGAGGTCTGGAAAGCCGAGCGCGTGTCGAACGGCACCATGTTCTTGTTGGTGGTGATGTCGGCTGCCACGAGCGCTTTCTCCGCCACCTTACCCGTCAGGTCGGGGTACTTCGTCCGCAGGTCCACCAGCATGCTGTGATTGTCCGTACCGCCGGAGATAATCTTATACCCCTTGTCGATGAACGCCTGCGCCATGACCGCCGCGTTGGTCTTCACCTGCTTCTGATACGCCACAAACTCCGGCGTGAGCGCTTCGCCAAACGCCACGGCTTTCGCGGCGATCACGTGCTCCAGCGGACCGCCTTGCGTGCCGGGGAACACCGCGGAGTCGAGTAGCGCCGACATCATCTTCACCTCACCCTTCGGCGTGGTCTTGCCCCACGGGTTGGGGAAGTCTTTGCCCATCAGGATGATACCGCCGCGAGGTCCGCGCAGCGTCTTGTGCGTGGTCGAGGTAACGATATGCGCATGCTTCACGGGGTTATCCAGCAGCCCCGCGGCAATCAGTCCGGCGGGGTGCGCCATGTCCACCATGAAGATAGCGCCTATCTCGTCCGCTACCTTTCGGATACGCGCGTAGTCCCACTCGCGGCTGTATGCGCTCGCGCCGGCGATAATCAGTTTCGGACGCTCCGCACGCGCTTTCTGCTCCAACTCATCGTAGTCCACGCGCCCGGTCTCCTCGCACAGGCTGTAGTCTATCGCGTGGAACATCAGTCCCGAGAAGTTCACCGCCGACCCATGGCTCAGGTGCCCGCCGTGCGACAGGTTCAAGCCCATGAAGGTGTCGCCTGCCTTGAGACATGCCATGAAGACCGCCATGTTGGCTTGTGCGCCGGAGTGCGGCTGCACGTTCACGTACTCTGCGCCGTACAACTGTTTCAGTCGGGTGCGTGCCAACTCCTCGCTCATGTCCACCACCTCGCAGCCGCCGTAGTAGCGATGCCCAGGGTAGCCCTCGGCGTACTTGTTCGTCATCACGCTACCCATTGCCTCCAGCACTTGGTCGCTAACGAAGTTCTCACTCGCAATCAGTTCGATGCCTTTCACTTGACGCTCACGCTCCTTGGCGATAAGGTCAAAAATAGCCGTGTCTCGTGTCATATATTGTAACTTTGTGTTTGTAACTTCGTGTTATTAACTCCGCTTCGCTTCGTGTAAGAAACTCCGCTTCGCTCCGTGTACAGCGCGTAGCGCTTTATACGGGCTTAAAATCT
>CAMFEN010000250.1 GCA_945949375.1 uncultured Bacteroidales bacterium
GTGCCGCCCTGAATCATCACGTGTGCGCCGATATGCGAGAACTGGTGTACGAGGGTGCCGCCGCCGAGGATTGCCCAGTCGTCCACCTCTACCTCGCCCGCCAACTGGGTGGCGTTGGACATGATGATATGGTCGTGGAGGATACAGTCGTGTGCGACATGGCAGTACGCCATGATGAGACAGTTGTTGCCCACAACGGTTTTGCCTTTGCTGGCGGTGCCTCGGTGGACGGTGGCGCACTCGCGGATGGTGGTGTTGTCGCCGATGAAGACGTAGGTCTTCTCCCCTTTGAACTTGAGGTCTTGAGGGATGGCTCCCACTACTGCGGAGGGGAAGATATGGCAGTTCTTGCCGATGCGTGTGCCTTCGAGGATAGTGGCATTAGCGTCAATGATGGTGCCTGCACCGATTTCCACGTCTTTGTCAATGTACACGAACGGACCGACCTGTACGGAGGGGTCCACTTTGGCTTCGGGATGGATATAGTTCATAATCATATAATTTTATTACGTAGTTGTCTGCAACATTGGGTATTGAAGGTATGCCCGGGTCGGAGGGCGATAATGCGTCCTTGGATGCGGCAGCCGAGCAGCGACATGTCGCCGATGAGGTCAAGCAGTTTATGGCGCGAGGGTTCGTTCTGGTAGTTGAGCGGCGAGAGGTAGCCGAGTTTGGTGGCGTCGAGACGGGGTTGCCCGAGTTTGTCGGTCATGTAGTCAAGTCCCTCTTGCGACATGGGTGTCTCGTAGATGACGAGCGCGTTCTGCAGGTCTCCGCCCTTGATGAGCCCCATACGCAGGAGCGGTTCTATCTCGCGTACAAAGCAGAATGTGCGCGCTGCGGCTATCTCGCGGGGGTAATCGCTGAGGTCGCGCAACTCGGCATGTTGCTCGCGGAGGAGTCCGGTGGGGTAAGTGATGGTAACCTCTGCCTCGAAATGGTCGCAGGGGAGCAGTATCATCTTATTGCCGTGTTCAGACTGATACTCAATAGGTTCCGTTACGACGAACACCTGTTGCTCGGCATCCTGTTCTTGCAATCCCGCTTCTTGAATGGCTTTCACGAAGAGTTTGGCACTACCGTCGAGGATGGGCAACTCAGGACCGTCCACCTCAATGAGACAGTTGTCCACGCCCATAGCGTAGAGGGCAGAGAGCGCGTGCTCCACGGTGCTGATTTTCCACGCGCCGCGCTCTAAGACGGTGCCTCGCTCAGTGGCGGACACGTAGTCAGCGAGCGCTTGGTAGGTGGGTTTGCCGGGGAGGTCGGTGCGGCAGAGTTGCACGCTCGTGTTCGCCTCCGCGGGGAGGAACGTGGCGGAGATGTTCAAGCCTGTATGCAGACCTTTTCCTTCGAAATGAAAGGGCGATTGTATAGTATGCTGTTTCATAACTTCTTCTCTAATTCATTGATTTTCTTCATTATATCCGGCAGTTGCTTGAATCCTACGGAGGAGCGACGCCAGTTCATTGCGTCGATGGCGGGTGAACCTTGGTACATTCCTTGCTTTCTCACGGAGCCAGCCACGCCTGCCTGCGCGCCGAAGACGCAGCGGTCGGCTATCTCGATGTGTCCCGCTACGCCCACTTGTCCGGCTAAGATACAATGGTTACCAATCTTGCTGCTGCCGGCGACACCCACTTGCGCGCACATGAAGGTAGATTCACCCACTTCCACGTTGTGCGCCACCTGCACGAGATTGTCCAATTTGGCGTTCCGGCGCACGATGGTAGAACCCATCATAGCGCGGTCGATGGTGGTGTTCGCACCTATCTCCACGTCGTCTTCGATGATGACATTGCCTATCTGCGGCACTTTTTGGTTCACGCCTTGCGCGTCGGGTTCGAAGCCGAATCCGTCGGCACCGACCACCACTCCGGCATGTAGTATACAGTCGTTGCCGACCTTGCAGTTGGCGTAGATTTTCACGCCTGCGTAGAGGATAGTGTTATCGCCAATCTGCACATTATCACCGATATACGTCTGCGGGTAGAGTTGCACACCCTTGCCTAATCGGACGTTCTTGCCAATGTAGGCGAAGGCACCGATGTACGCGTCTGCGGGCACCTCCACGCCCTCGCTCACGAAGGCGGGTTGCTCAATGCCCTGCTTGCGCGGGTTCATCACCTCAGCAACCATCTTCAGCAGTTGCGCCATCGCTCCGCGGGCGTTCTCTACGACGATAAGCGTGGCTTTCCCCTCGCGACTACCTGCCGTGATGTCATCGCTCAGCAGGCTTTTGGTAATCAGTACAATAGACGCCCTTGTGGTGTCCAGATGGGATAGGTATTTCTCCTCGCAGACGAAGGACAAGCGTCCTTCGGTTGCATCCTCGATAGGTGCTACATCATGCACCGAAGCCTCGGCATTGCCGTATATTGTCCCGCCTAACACGGCGGCTATTTGTTGAGCAGTAAATTGCATATTTTGGATGAAGGATGAAAGATTGATTAGTTCTGTATATTCAATAGTAATTCAGTCTTTTAGCGAACGCAGTGAGCGGTCTTTTGTCTTTCAGCGCAGCGGTCTTTCAGCCGTCAGGCGGTCCAACTGAAACACATATAGTTTCTGCGGTTTGCGCGTGAGGGCTTTCAGGTCGAGTATCTCGCTGGCGGCGGCAATGTCGCGCACCGAGCCGTCTTGGTAAAGGATATCAATAGAGTCGTCTTTTTCCGAGTAGGTATTCGAGGTCGATATGTGCTCCACGAAGAAATACTCTGTCTCTTTCTCGTTTATATTCAGCAGGTTAGCATAGTGCTCGCGCAGCATGGCCTTCTCTTCGTCTGTGAGCGGAGCCGTCAGCAGTTTGCCTCGGAACAGTTGGCGGTTGATGAAGCAACGGCTCAACGTGGAGAGCACGATGTCGTCCGCTGACATCCAAACCTTGATGGCGGACAACACATCCGTGTCGTCCAGCAACGCGTACTGCTCCAGCGAGAAATCTTCGGCGGTAACATGGTTGTAGAGGAAATAGTGAAGTGCCGGCGAGCAAAAG
>CAMFEN010000251.1 GCA_945949375.1 uncultured Bacteroidales bacterium
ATTTGCATATATCAAAATCTTTTTGTATCTTTGCACGCTCATTATAGAGAAAATAGATGAAGAGAGCTACTAAATCAATGTCCAATTACAAGACAATTAACGGAGTTTTAATGGACCTTTAACGGTCTTTAACGGAGAATAAATATCTGAACCATATTTGTTGAATAGAAAAAGAATGAATTAATGATTAATTACACGGCAATTATATGTTAACCAGAAATCAATTACACGGCAATTACATGTTAAACAACCCATTTTTGGCTATTTTTGAATAAAAAATCAAATTTTTCCTGCATATATTAAAAATTATCTGTAACTTTGCGGGGCAAATGAAAAAAGATGGTCTTTTGCCGCTCCGTGACGAACGAACACACCTCATCATTATTGTTAAACTAAATACCTTCTATTGATATGAAAAAGTTCTTCACCCTTTTCCTCGCCCTCGTGGCAACAACTTCTTTCTCAACGCTTTTCGCAGAGACGCTTTCGTTTGAGACCGATGAAGAAATCTCCCATTGGCATTTCATCAATGGTAGTCAGCCCAATTATTGGACGATAGGTACAGCCGCAGGAGCCACCGATGGCTCTAAAGCCCTGTATATCACTAATAATGGTTCTTCGTATGGCTATGATAACGCTCAAAGTTCGTTTGTGTGGGCATATTATGATGTTCCGCTTCTGTCAATTGGTATCTCATTCGACTGGAAATGCGAAGGAGAAGGTTGTTGTGATTATTTGAGCGTTTATTTAGTACATTCGGTAGATGAAATTTATGCGGGCAGTACTTCTGTCCCCACTGGTGCTATCTGCTTGAATGAAAAAATGAATCAACAAAGTTCGTGGACATCGTTTGTTAATGATAGTTTATGTATGAAATATTATCTTTGTTTTTTATGGCGTAACGACGGAAGTGTGGGTTCGCAACCAATAGCAATTGATAAAATAGAATTTAAATTTAGAGAATTAGAAAATGATGGCCTGTTCACTTATACCAGTATTGGTGATACTGCTTATTCTGTGTGGAGCTTCATAGGTAGTATGTCAGAAGTGAATATTCCGGCTACATTTAAAGAAAAACCGATTACGTCAATTTCATCAGGTTGTTTTCAAAGTAATACCTCTCTGACCTCCGTAACCATCCCGAATAGCGTTACCTCCATTGGCAGTTCTGCTTTCTATAATTGTTCCTCTTTATTGAGCATATATGTGAATGGTTCCTATTTAACCCCTGCGTCATTGGGTGATAGTGCTTTCTCTAATACAAACAATGCGCCCATCTATGTGCCATATGTATGGCAGTATAAACAATCTTGGAGTAATTATGCGGAACGTATTTTCCAAAGTCCATATGATGAACCAATTACCGAAGTTACAATCACTGCCGACCCCTCTAAGTCTGCTCTGCACCAAGCATTAGGATTAGACTCCTTACGGAAAGTGATATGTCTAAAAATCAATGGCACCATCAATAGTTACGACATCATGATGCTCCGCAACCAAATGCCCGACTTGCGCGAATTGGATTTGTCGGATGCAAGCATCGTTGCCAATTCCTACGAATATACTGATGGCTATTGCTCAAAGAATGATACCTTAACGCCGCAAGCGTTTACAGGTACGGGTACAAGAATCTTCAAAGCCATCTTGCCAAGGACATTAAAACGGGTTGAAACAAATACCTTTAACTCCTATCTATTAGATTTAACTATTAGTGGAGGTGCTATAGCGAACGGCGCATTTTCTTCACGCTATAATATATTGACTTTGACCTTAGAAGAAGGAGTCTCTTCGATTGGAACAAGTGCATTTGAGTCTTGCTCTGGTATTCGGTCGGTAACGATTCCATCGTCCGTAACAAGTGTTGGGGCTTCGGCATTCAAAAATTGCAGCAACTTGTCAGAGGTCTCTTTTGCAGGAGATGTACAAACAATAGGCAGTTCTGCATTCTACAATTGTACAAACTTATCCGAGGTATCTTTTGCAGGAGAAGTGAAAACGATTAGCGAATCTGTTTTTGCGGATTGTCGTGCATTAGATTCGATTACCCTTCCCGAATCCTTGGAAACGATAGGAGCCGATGCTTTCCGCGGAGCAGGACTCAAAGAAATCACTATTCCCGCCAATGTGCGCTCAATTGGCACCTTTGCC
Organism: uncultured Bacteroidales bacterium; assembly: GCA_945949375.1. Classification (GTDB taxonomy): domain Bacteria; phylum Bacteroidota; class Bacteroidia; order Bacteroidales; family Paludibacteraceae; genus Colicola. The sequence goes on from CAMFEN010000251.1 coordinate 2,149, forward strand.
TTTGCAGGAAGTCGTAATCATGATAACTTTGGTCATTGTGGTAGTTATAGATATTATACGACTTCCGCCTCTAATGATGCTTGGTGGCTTGAAGATGATTCTCGCTCATATGGCGTATTGACAAAGATATTTATTCCTGCTAATTCACGCATAAAAGAGATTCCGTCTGGGACTTTTTCACACAACAATAGCCTTGTACAGGTATCTATCCTGTGCGATAGCATCACTTCCATCGGGCAAGGTGCATTCGCCGGTTGCGGGATGGATACGATAGTGTTGCCGCCCAACCTCACCGCGCTCAGCAGGCTCGCTTTCGGCTTCTGCACCAGCCTCAAGTATATCGCTATGCCCAACTCTCTCACATCCATCGTAGATAACGCCTTCGTCGGTTGCTCCTCGCTGGATAATGTGCAGTTCCCCACCAAGTTGCAGAGCATCGGGCACCATGCCTTTGCCGACTGCACCAGCCTGCGCAATGTGGACATCCCGGGACTCGTAACCGAGATCGGAGATTATGCCTTCAAAGATTGTAATGTGCAGAGCGTATATAGTTACCTCTTCGACCCCTTCACCATCGGGCAAAACACCTTCTCGCCATACGCCAACGCCAATGCTACGCTCTATATCCCCAATGTGGAGGACACCGAGATGAAGTACCTCTACGACACCCAGTGGAGCCAGTTCCTCAACCGTGTGCGCATGGACAAGGACTTCGAGTACAACGACTTCTATGCCAAAGGCGATGTCATCATCGGCGACAACGATGACCCCCTCAACGGCGACCCCAACGCCAACCTCGAGCCCGGTTCGGGACTAATAGTG
>CAMFEN010000252.1 GCA_945949375.1 uncultured Bacteroidales bacterium
ATCTTCACGCCGAGGTCGAAGTCGATGAGGTTGTATTTCTTCGCGAGTTCCCAGTGGGGTAGTTTCTCGCTTTGTGCGATACGCTCGGCGGCGATGGCCTCGTCGGCATGGGTGGGCCAGTCTTTCAGTGCGACGGGTTTGCCTGCTGCAAGGCTGTCGAGCACGGCTTGGTTGGGCCAGTTGCCCATGCGAACAGCGAGGTTATCTTCTGCGCCGGTGCCTTCGGGCACAATGTCGTAGGGCACATTGGGGATGGTGAGCAGCAGGTTGCGCTGTGCCTCCTCAGCCTGCGCCATCTCATTGTCGAAGAGGGCGATCTGCTCTTTGAGTGAGCCTGTCTGCGCCTTGGCGGCGTTAGCTTCCTCTTTCTTACCTTGCGCCATGAGCATGCCGATGGACTTGGAAATCTTGTTCATCTCGGCGGCTGCCGCATCTTTCTTCTGCTGTGCGGCTTTGCGCGTAGCGTCAAGGGCAAGGACTTCGGCGATTGCCTCACGCGCACCGGCAAAGTGCTTCTTCTCTAAGCCGGCTATCACCTGCTCTTGGTTGTCGTAGATTTGTTTGAGAGTTAACATAGGGATAAAGGATTAAGGACTTTCTTTGGATAAAGGATTAAGGATGAAGGATTAAAGACGAAATAGTTTTGACTCTGAAACTCACAGACGAAGGTAATCAGTCTTTCATCCTTCATCTTTTAGCGAGCAAAGCGAGCGGTCTTTTATCCTAACAAAAAAAAGCAAGAGGTCTCAAAGCCCCAAAGGAATAGTCCCTTGAACCTTTGAAACCTCAATTAATTCGTTTGTTTCAGAACCGTTTACGCTTCTGCGATAGGTTCGATGGAAACGTACGACTTGTTGTTGCGTTTCTTGCGGAAGGTTACGATACCATCCACGAGTGCAAAGAGCGTGTGGTCGCTGCCCATACCCATGTTCTCACCCGGGTTGTGCACAGTACCGCGCTGGCGAACGATGATGTTGCCTGCTTTTGCGAATTGACCACCCCAAATTTTCACGCCAAGGCGTTTGCTTTCTGATTCACGGCCGTTCTTAGAACTACCGACACCTTTCTTATGTGCCATAATCTAAAATTCTTTCTTTTTAAGGGTTAAACAATCTGTGGATTAAGCCAAAACGATGTCTTTTACCACTACATTGGTCAAGTCCTGACGATGACCGTTCAGTTTCTTGTAACCTTTGCGGCGTTTCTTGTGGAAAACCAAGATTTTCTCGCCACGGCACTCGTTGTCCAGAACTTCGCAAACGACCTTTGCGCCTGCTACGTAGGGAGCACCTACGGTTACATTGCCGTCGTTGTCCACGAGCAGCACTTTGTCGAATACCACCTCAGCACCTTTCTCGGTGTCCATACGGTGGATGAAGAGTTTTTTGCCGGCCTCTACTTTGAACTGCTGGCCCTGCATGTCTACAATTGCGTACATTGTATTTAATTGATTTTTAATTACATCGTGTCAGGCGGCTGGTTAGGTCTTCGCGCTGCTGAACTCGGTTCTCATACGCTGCCTAAGGCGACTTGATTGGAGCCTAAACCCGAAAAAGCGTGCAAAAGTACGACTTTTTTTTTACATACGCAAATTTTTATGCAAAAAAAAAGTATTTTTTTTCTTTATAGTGTAGTATCAAAAATGTATCCATTATGTGTAATAGAAGAGCGAAAGGTTTGTAATAATACTCCTTTCGCTCTTCTGATTGATTAGTTATATCGATTGTAATGAACTACAATGCTACTCCGGTGAGGGTATAGAGACGGTTGTTTTGCTCGATGTAGAGTTGCCCGTTGATGAAGCGCTTGATTGCCTTGGGTTGCTCAGCCTCGGTTTGTTGGAAGGCTGTGGTCGTACTCTCTGAAGAAACCGTTAATGCATCGAGGGCAAAATAGGCGGGGGTGTTCATATATCCAGAACTGCAGTCCGTGGAAGTCATGGAAAATTCAAGCGCATAACAATAGCCTATGGGAGACAAATCAATTTTTGTCCATGCCTGATTAAACACACTATCTACTGCCAAGTAATATGTTACCGTGTCTGTATTGGCATCATTTTCGTCCAGTCCGGAAATATGCAATGCGAGCGTATCTTTCGCTGTAAATTTCTTTGCAAAACTATCTCCGTTTTGTAGGGAAAGAAGTGTTACCATATCTTGGCAAACGTAAATCTCCTTGGGATAGTAGCAATCAGCAAACATCAGTGTTAGTGGTGCACCCATATAGTAGGCAACAATAAACGGAGAGCCAACTCCCTTGACGCCACCTTTGGCAGCACAAGCAAACTGATTCAGCGTATCTGCGGCATTTTTTGAGATAGTAAAACCACCCCAAGAATCATAAGCAACAATAGCGTTGTGTTCAAACATAAACTTGCCATCATTTGCCAAAAGCATTGAGGCAACTTCTTCTTCAGAATAAGTTAAATCCCATACATCTTTGGTATGTCCTTTCCACACGGCTTTACCATCCGTTTCGTAAACCGTGGCAGTAGTGAGGTCGAGAGTGATGTCCTCGGCGTGAGCAGCGAGCGTGAGAGCGGCTGCACAAAGTAGAAATAGTTTTTTCATAAAATTGATAAGTTTTAGTTGATTATTAATTTGTTGTTAATTAAGAGTAATCTGAGTAATCGGAATTATCAGAGTAGTCTGAATAATCAGAGGAGTCGGAGTAGTCGGAACGCGCTAAACTTATTTAATTGTTTAGGGGTTGACCGGTGAGGGTATAGTTTATGCCATTGTGTCGGATATAGATAGCACCGTTGCGGAAGAATTTTTGGGGTGCGGATTGCAGGGTTGAGGGGGAAGGAGTGAGTGTCGAAGGCATGGTGGCATCGGGATGGAGGTCTTGGGCACCCGTGATTTCCGTGCTTACTTCGCCCTGCATGCCACATATCTGATAGACGCCGGTATATACCTTCACGAAATCTACATGGTAGAGGTTCGCGGGGCTGCCGCTCGGCAA
>CAMFEN010000253.1 GCA_945949375.1 uncultured Bacteroidales bacterium
CTGCTCGTACTTGCCTGGGTTGTGGGTGGAGCGGCAGTCGAAGACATATCCGCCGCCGTTGCCCGACTTGTCTTCGGGTATGCCTTTCTTGAAGGAGAACGAGCAGACGGTAACGGTGAGTGTGCTTTGCCCGAGTGCATCGGTCGCCTTCACCGCAGAATGCATGCAAGACGCCTGCGTCCCTATAGCAGCGGCATGCGCGGCATGTTCGGCAAGGAGCAGGCGCGAGAGCTCTGGGTAGTCGGTGGCAAGGGTAGGGTAGTCTTGGAATAAATCCGCAGCGTTGCGTAGGGCAAAGGGGATGGACTGCAGGAAGTGCGGCTTGCGCTCGAAATAGCCGCGGAAGCCATACGCGCCCAGCACCTGCAAGGTACGGAAGAGGACGAAAGCCGCGATGTGTCCTTCCTTAATAGGCAGGGCGATATATCGCCCTGCTGCGGGTATGCGGCGCAACTCGTCTTCGTATTCTGCAATGAGTTCTCGTCGCAGCGTGGCGGGGAAGTTCGCTTTGGCTTGCCAAATGAAGGAGACGAGGTCGTAGAGTAGGGGACCTCGTCTGCCGCCTTGGAAATCGATGAGGTAAGGATTGCCATCGCGCACCATGACGTTGCGGGACTGGAAATCGCGGTACATGAAGCCGGTGCTGGGGAAGGTGAGCAGGGCATCCGCCAACCGGCAGAAGTCCGCCTCTAAGGCCGGCTCGGAGAAATCTGGCTGCGTGGCTTTCAGGTAGCAGTACTTGAAGTAGTTTAAGTCCCAAAAGACAGACTGCCTATCGAAGGCGGGCACGGGGTAGCACACGCTCCAGTCGAGCCCCTCGGCACCCTCTGTCTGCACATGGGGCAGCAGGCGAATAACGCGGCGGAGCATGCTTTTTTCCTCTTCGGAGAAGGTGCCTGTCTCACGACCGTGGCGGATAAAATCAAACAGCAGGGTGTCGCCTAAGTCCTCTTGGGTATAGACCATCTCGTCCTTGCTCACCTCATAGACTTCGGGCACGGGTAGCCCCTTGCTGCGAAAATGGCGGGCGAGGGTGATGAAAGCGTGGTTCTCTTCGCGGCAGGTGCCTACCACGCGGATGAGGCTTTTGCCGTTGGCATCTACCTCGCGAGTGTATTGTCTGTTACTACCGGAACGCATGGGTACAATTTGAAAATGGTCGGAGTTCTCTGAATACTCAGAATACTCTGATTACTCAGAATACTCAGAGCATGAGCACTCATAATTCCTAATTCCTAATTCCTAATTCCCGATATACTACGCCGCCGGAGGCTTGGTGGGTGGCGAGCACCAGCACTTCGGCTACTTGCACGTGGGCAGGGGCACTCGCGGCGTATAGCGCTACGTCGGCTATATCCTCGCCTGTCAGGGGCTTGATGCCTTTATAGACGTTGTCTGCGCGCGCTTGGTCGCCGTGGAAACGGGTAACGCTGAAGTTAGTCTCTACGAGTCCGGGCTTGATGTTCGTTACTCGCAGTGGGGTATGGACTAAGTCCATCCGCAAGCCGTCTGAGAGGGTCTTCACCGCCGCCTTTGTGGCGCAATAGACGGAGCCGCCAGGGTAGGCGGCATCGCCTGCCACGGAGCCGATGTTGATGATATGTCCTTTGTCGCGCTTGACCATAGCAGGCACCACCAGCCGCGTCATCATCAATAGGGCGGTGATATTGGTCTCTATCATCGTGTCGTAGTCGGCTTCGTTGCCCTCGTACTCTTTATCGAGCCCCAGCGCAAGCCCCGCGTTGTTGATGAGTACGTCGATGGCTTGCCACTCTGCGGGCAGGCTCTCTACCGCTTGGCGCGCTGCCTGACGGTCGCGCACATCGAAAGGAAGCAGCAACACCTGCCTGCCGAAGGCGGTCTCTATCTCCGCTTTTAGGGCTTGCAACCGCTCCTCGTTGCGAGCATTCAGGATAAGGTCGTAGCCTCCTTGGGCGAATTTCTTTGCGCATGCCGCGCCTATGCCCGACGATGCACCTGTGATAAAAGCAAGCATGAGATTTTCGTTGTTTTCGTTGATTTCGTAGTTTTCGTTGATTTCGTAGATTGCGTATACGCAAACTACGCAAAATACGTAAAATACGTTTACGTACGTAAACTACGTGAAACTTTCTAATTTTGCGAGGGCAAAGGTAGTAAAAAAAACACGACTGACCAAATTTTTTGGAGGGGAAAACGAAAATAAAAGCAAAGAATTTGCATAAATCGAAAAAAAAGCGTAATTTTGTGCCGAAAAATAATAGAAACGAATAAAATGAAGATATGTATGCTATGAAACATTGTATTATACTGCTTCTTCTTTTTGTGGCGCCTTTCTTGGCGCAGGCGGATACCCTCGATGATATTTTAGACGGCAAGTACGAAGCCGCGACACTTTCTGAGAAGCAGTTGGATAGTGTGCTGGGCAATGTGCCTACGGGGCGCTATCGTCTCGAATACGCCAATCTGCAGCCGCTCTTCCGCCGCTCTTTCTTGGCGGATTATACCATCCTTGATACGCTCAAACAGACGCGCAAGCCCTTGACCGACAGGGCGGTGCGCGATGCCGTCATGTCCCCCAACGGACGCTATATCGCCTTCGCAAAGGGCAACAACCTCTATCTTCATAAGTTGGATTTCGGCACCGAGGTGGCGGTAACCAATGACGAGAACCCAAACATCATCAACGGCGTAGCCGATTGGCTCTACGAAGAGGAGTTCTCCACCACTTGTCTCTTTGCCTTCTCTCCCGACTCCAAGCAGTTGGCATTCATCCGCTTAGACCAATCGGCGGTGGATAGTTGTGTCTTGCCGGACCTCACTATTCGTTATGCGCGCGCAGGGAAGTCTATCCCTCGTGCCACGCTCTGTGTCTATGATATCGCTACCAAAACCATCCGCACTATCCCTACGCATGATGCTGATGAGGAATGTTACCTGCCACGGCTGCGATGGACGAACATCGTGAAAGACCAGCCTG
>CAMFEN010000254.1 GCA_945949375.1 uncultured Bacteroidales bacterium
TGTAAGCCCCACGCTGCGTCCGACGCCAATCAGTCGCTTTCCGATGCGGTTGTATAGGACGGCGCAGGAGATGGCGTGTTGGTCGTTGAAGTCGTGGGTGTAGAAGAGCCCCGTGTTGATGAGGTAGGGCGACTGTCCTTGCATGGGGCGCGTCAGTTCGCGCGAGCCTTCGGGGAAGAGCACGCGGCTACGGATAAGGGCGCCGTTGAAGGAGAACTGGAAGCCGCGCATGCCCATGAAACTGAGGTCTTTGCGCAGGTCTATCTCTGCGCCGTAACTGAAAGCGCGGTCGGCGTTCTGGTAGGAATAGGTCAGGTCGGTGCCGCCCGTTACGGTATAGGTCCACTCGATAGGATTGCGGAAATGCTTGTAGAACAAGGCGATAGAGATGACCTCGCTTTTGTCGGAGGGGTAGAACTCATAGCGCAGGTCGGCGTTCTGTATGCGGCATGCCTGCAGGTCCACATTACCCTGCACATTGCTCGCCAACTCGAAGTCGTAATAGACCGATGGCGACACCTCGCGGAACTCCGGTCGGTTGATAGACATGCCGTAGGAGGCGCGGAGTTGGTGGTGGGCATTCACGCGGTAGGTGGCGTTGAGCGAGGGGAAGAAGTCGGAGGTAGGGTAGTGTGTGGCGAGGGGCGAGTATTCGCGGTCGCGGGTGTTGCGCACTAAGGTCATGCGGGCATACTCGTAGCGCACACCGGCATACACATCCACAGGACCGAAAGGCATGTTGATACCCACATAGCCCGCGCAGAGGATGTTCTGCCCCTCGTAGTTATTGCGCCATTTCACCTGCTCCAGCAGGTAGAGTTTGTCCTCGCCGTAGTTGGCGTCGGTCATGAGTTCGGTGGGGATGTCAAGTTGGCGGAAGTTGGCGGGCAGGGTGTTGTTGCTCTGGTTCCAGTTGTAGTAGAACATGCGCGTGCGGTAGTCGCGTGTGCGGTATTCGGCGTATGCACCGCCTTTCCATGTGGGCTTGAACCAGCCCCATTCCACCTGCTGCTCGTAGCCAATGGCGAGGGATGCGATGTGCTCGTAGAGGTAGGTGAACTCGCGGGAGATGTCGTTGCTGGAAGATAGTTGCAGCAGTCCCACCTCCAAGGCGTCGTTGATGAGGTAGCGGCGTCGGTCGGGCTGGTTGCGGTTGCTGTACGCATAGCCTATGTCCCAATGGAGTTTGCCCTTTTGTCCTGCCACCTCGTGCTTGCCCGACAACTGCGCGGAGTAGGTCAGGCGCGATTGGTAGGAATACTCCGCCTGCCGCTCCTCGTCGTTCTGCGCGGAGATACCCACACGGTCGGTGTAGCGCTCGCGGTCAAGGTAGTTGAGGATATTCTTCAACTCAATGCGGTCTTTGCCCTCGCGGCGGGAGTAGGAGAGGTTGAGCATGGCACCGGCACGGTTGTGGATAGTCTGCTGATCGTCGGTCGAATGGCGCAGGTAGGTACTCTGCTGCTTCTCTTCGTCGTAGGCACCGAAGAGGTTGTTGAGCATGTCGCGGTAGTGCTTGTAGGAGCGGCTGTAGTTGGCGGCGATCAAGAGGGAAAAGGTTTGGGTTTTAGGTAGTCGCCAACTCTCGCTGCCGTTCATAGCGAGCGATAGGTCGCTCACGGGCGTGATTTGCTTCACGCGCCAGTCGTTGTTCAGCCCGTTGCCGGTCAGCGACACGCTGTTGGCTATCCCCTCGAAGCCGCTCAGCGTCTTGCCCATGATGTCCGTGCCTTTATAGGGCGAAGAGACGGTGGTGAGGAAAGGCTGGCAGTGGGTCTGGTCGTTCATCGCGCCGGCAATGCTGACCGACCAACTGCTGTAGTCCGGCACATCGCGCGTGGTGATGAGCACCATGCCGCCGGAGAAGTCGGCGGGATACTCGGGGGTGGGGGACTTCACGATGACCATGTTATCCAACTGCGAGGAAGGCAGCAGGTCGAAAGAGAATGCGCGGGAGTCGGCTTCGCTGCTCGGCACGGCGGCACCGTTGAGCCACACTTGGTTGTAGCGCTGCGACAGACCTCTCACCATCACGAACTTATCATCTATCAGCGAGATGCCCGGCACGCGCCGAATCACCTCGGCGGCGTCTTTGTCTTGCGACCGCTTGATTTGTTCGCTACTGATACCTTCCTGAATCGTCAGCGCTTGCTTGGTGGCTTGCAGCACCGCCATATCGCTGTTCGTGCGACGCTTGGCGACTACGGCAACCTCCTCCAGCACCTCGGTGTCCTCGTGCATGTATATATATAAGGTGTCGGCAGCCGTATTTCCCATCACTACCAACTGACTTCTATAACCTACATAACTGATACTAAGCGTGTCTCCGCTCCGGACAGGAATACGAAAGACGCCGTCCCAGTCGCAGGTGGTACCCGTAGTACTGCCTTTGACCAAAACGGCGGCGCCCAGCAGAGGTTCTTGGTTCTTGGCATCCATCACGATACCCACGCGCTCACGCGCACTCCCTGTGTCCTGCTGCGCATTCAACAATCCTGCCCAACTAACAAAGCAGAAAATCAAAACAAAACAATCTTTTCGCATAGTACCTTTTTACAGCATTGCTTTTGAAATCCGCTGCAAAAGTACCCGAAATCCGTTAAATACTTATTAAGCGGATGTTAAGATGTTGTTAAATAATGGATTTATATAGTTCAATGTCATCTATATCCGAAAGACGAACACGCAATTTTCGATTCATTTCTTGCATAATCCAAAATTAATTAGTAACTTTGCAGCCGTTTTGTTAATTATAACTTTTTATTCAATGTTGAACTGAAAATTATTGCCAGTGCAACTATAATCGTGATTATGTAAAATAATATAAAAAGCCAACTTAACTATCAATAGTTTTATTTTATTTCCTAACCTATCTCAACTTATGCTCATTGATTATTATGTAAAATAATATAAAAAGCCAACTTAACTATCAATAGTTTTATTTTATTT
>CAMFEN010000255.1 GCA_945949375.1 uncultured Bacteroidales bacterium
CATCGCTGGAGACATCCCGCTCGTTGGTGGAGATACGGAGTTGGTAGAGCAGGTCAGTGGCTCCCGCGGGGACGGGGATAGACACGATGGCGCGGTCGGAGCCTGCGAACATCGCCTTGAGTTGTCCGCGGAGGGTGAACTTACGGGGTTCTTCGAAGGATGGTTGCATCTTCACGCCCTTGACACCATATGCCAAGAAGTCGCCTTTGTTGCAACTAACGGTTTCCGTTTCTACCACTTTCCTATTCAACAGGCGGTCTAAGTTGTGGGCATAATAGCCAATGGTCGCCGTGGCATACTGTGTGGTTTTCGGCAGGATATGCACTACATAGATGGCTTTGAAGGGAACAGGGATGGTCTCGTTTACCTGTTTGGCGCAATAGGATTTGAATAATTTCTTGCTTTGCGCGTTGTATATCCTAATGTCTGCTTTCTGCTCTAACTCAATATCAATCAGTAGTTTGTCGTCCTTCTCCAAATAGATAGGGTAGATTTTTTCCTTCTCTAACAATGCATCTTCCTCTGCATACATGAATACCGGTGCGTTGTCGGGCAGGTCTTGGATAAATTGCTCGATGAGGGCATGGACGGTATCGACGGTTTGCTTGGTTTTGTTGCATTCCGCCAATGCCGCAGAGTCCATATCTGCGGGGTTGTAATCGAATACTAATTGTTGGTTGAGTTGGATAATCTCTTGGATTCCCTGCGCCGTGGCACATTGCATGGGATCGTTCAGTTTCTGCTGCAACTGCGCGTAGGTCTCATTGACAGCCAGATACTGTTGGTAGGTCTCAGCGGGCATGCCTTGTGTCTCTTCACGGGAGTTGCTCTTGCCGCATGAGGCGAGGCATAAGAAACATAGCATGATGAACGCCGATGCCGATATACGGCGTGTCTCAAAGAGAGAGATAGGGAAGAAGAAGTTTTTCATACAAGAATATACGATTTACGATTTTTTTGATTTTGCGGGCAAAGGTAGTGGTTTTTGGCGGAATTTGCAAAGTTCATTTTGGTTCATTTTGAGGTAGAGAGGACGGGGTGGCACGGCTTGTGTGGTTTTGTTCAACAAAAATTGTTTACTTTAACATATAATTGCCGTATAATTAGCCATTAATTGTTATACAAAAGCGATCGTGGTTAGGTCAACAAATATTGCCAAAAATTGTACAAATAGTGTTCCTAATGTGGATTGCAGGGCTCGGATATAGGCATACAAAAAGCGCGGACACGATGTTGTTCGTTCCGTGCTCGAGGTTTCGCAGTACCCATCCAACCGATAACGAGCAACTGCATCCACGCCGAATATGTTCAAACGGACTATCTTTCGGTACGCGGGGCTTCCTTTCTATTCCTGTCTCTCCCGATAAGTGAGGAGCCGGTAGGAAAACGATAGGAGCCTTCGCCCGCGTAACCTACGATAGGTTCGATGGCATTCCGTGTTTGGAATACTGCACACACATTTGTCCTTCACGGGCAAACTATGTGTTGCATAAACACATTCTTTATGGCATCCATGTTGCTTTGTTTGGGTTGGAACTTATTTGAAACTGCGAATTTCGAGCACCAACAACAAAACGTATAAACGCCTGTTTTGTATGTAAAGACCAATCGTTGAAAGCATCAGACGAAGTCGGATACTTTCAAAACGGCAGCAAAGATACTATTTTTTCTCGAAATATGCAAGAAAGTAAGTTTAAAAATTGTATTTTGTGTTGTAGAACATGTTTTTAAGAGGAGGGAGGATAGTGTAGAGGCTATAGATGATTTTGGAAACGTTGTTTTTTTGGCAGGCGGGGACGCCTGCGTACCCGGGCAGTTTGGCATAGCTAAGCAGTTTGTGCGAATTTGCCCGCAGGCGAGACGCCTGTGTACCCGGACAGCACTTGCGTTCTTTGTAGGGCTCTAATGGGGGCTGTGGAGTGTCTCGGTGTAGGGTGCTACTTCCTTCGTATCGTTTTCGTCTTGTTTTCGTCTTGTTGCCGTCTTGTTGCCGTCTTTTTACCGTAATCTATTCGATATGCTCCGGTAATGGGCGGTAATGGAACCTCATTTATTGTTATGGGCATTTATTAAAAACAAATATGTCCGAAATAAAGTGGTCAGTGGTCAGTGGTTAGTGGGAAATAGTATTTGGTAATAGATAATAAAATGGGCATTTGTTTGCATATTTCGTTTTTTTTTACTACCTTTGCGCGATTTTTGTTGCAAATCGTTATTTTTATGTCAAGTATATCCGCCTTACTGAAAGAACAGACGCAGACGCGTTTCTCAATAGAAGTGCTGCCGCCGCTGCGGGGCAGCAACTCCGATAAGATTTTCAATACGATAGAGCACCTGCTGCCGTACAAGCCGCTGTTTGTGTCGGTAACCTCGCACCGTTCGGACTTTATTTATAAGGAGTTGCACCCGGGTGTGTTCACCCGTGTGGAGGAGCGTATGCGTCCCGGGACGGTGGCGATAGCGTATGCGATAAAGCAGAAATACGGGTTGCCCGTGGTGCCGCATATCATCTGCAGCGGCTACTCGCAGACGGACACGGAGAACGAGTTGATAGACCTCGCGCTGCTGAATATGACCGATATATTAGTGTTGCGCGGTGACAAGGCGAAGCAGGACAACCGCTTTGTGCCGAGCATAGGCGGGTTGGCTCATGCGTCGGAACTGTGCGAGCAGGTGAACCGCTTCAACAACGGCGACCTGCTCTACGGCGATAAACATCAGTTCGGTAGCCCGTTCCACTACGGCGTGGCGGGGTATCCGGAAAAGCACGAAGAGGCGATGAACCTGCAGACGGACATGGACGCGCTGAAGCGCAAGGTGGACCTCGGAGCGGAGTTCATCCTCACGCAGATGTGCTTCGACTGCGGTCGGTTCTTGGACTTCGTGGAGCGTTGTCGGGCGGCGGGGATAAATGTGCCTATCCTGCCGGGTATCAAGCCATTA
>CAMFEN010000256.1 GCA_945949375.1 uncultured Bacteroidales bacterium
ACGAGATCGGGACGGGTGACTGGAGTTCAGACGTGTGCTCTTCCGATCTATGCGCGCTGCGTTGCCACACTCGCGCGTGATGATCCACCAACCGATGGGCGGCATCCAAGGACAAGCTTCGGATATAGAGATCACCGCGAAAGAGATACTGAAACTAAAAGACGAACTATATCAGATTATTGCTGACCATTCGGGGCAGGCAATGAAAAAAATTCGTCAAGACGCCGACCGAGACTATTGGATGACCGCTGCGGAGGCGTTGGAATATGGTATGATTGATAAGGTGTATAAGAGAGGTTAGACCGCTGTCCGGGTGCGCAGGCGTCCCCGCCTGCTGAATGACCGCTACGCTGTTAGAGGTTAGACCGTGCTTCGCGCTGAACACGTAGCGCAGCGGATTTATATACATAAAGTTAGAATTTATGGCAAAGAATAGTAAGAAGGAAGAAGTATGCAGTTTCTGTGGAAGGCCCATGCCGAATATGTTTTCAGGTATGGATGGAAGCCTTATCTGTCCTGAGTGTATTGAACAGGGACACCATTTGTTGAAGCAAATAAAGGGTACACAGAAAGCGAGTGCATCTATCGATTTGGATATAGCAACACTACCACGCCCAAACGAGATAAAGGCATTTCTCGACCAATACGTGATTGGTCAGGACGAGGCGAAGAAATACTTGTCGGTAGCGGTGTACAACCATTATAAACGTGTGTTGCAGCCAAAGGATGACGAGGGCGTGGAGATAGAGAAGAGCAATATCCTGCTGGTGGGTAGTACGGGGACAGGTAAGACTTTGTTGGCGCGTACCATCGCGAAGTTGCTAAAGGTTCCGTTTGCGATAGTGGATGCCACGGCGCTGACGGAAGCTGGCTATGTAGGCGAGGATGTGGAATCATTGCTCGTACGGCTATTGCAAGATGCGGATTACGACCTGCCGAAGGCGGAGATGGGCATCGTTTTCATCGATGAAATCGACAAGATTGCCCGCAAGAGCGAGAACCCGAGTATCACACGTGATGTGTCGGGCGAAGGGGTACAACAAGCATTGTTGAAGTTGCTGGAAGGAGCGATGGTGAACGTACCCCCACAAGGCGGGCGTAAGCACCCCGAGCAGGAGTTTATCCACGTGAACACCAAGAACATCCTCTTCATCTGTGGAGGTGCTTTCGATGGTATAGAACGCAAGATTGCGTTGCGGATGAATACGCAGGTGGTGGGCTTTGACGCACAGCAGCAGACGCAAAAAGTGGACAAGAACGACCTGCTGCAGTATATCGCGCCACAGGATTTGAAGTCCTTCGGATTGATACCGGAGATTATCGGACGTCTGCCTATCCTGACTTATCTCAAGCCGCTGGATAAGACGGCATTGCGCAATATCCTGACCGAGCCGAAGAACGCACTGACGAAGCAGTATGAAAAACTATTGTCAATGGACGGCGTGAAACTGACTTTTGCCGAGGATATGCTGGATTATATCGTGGACAAGGCGCTGGAGTATAAGTTAGGTGCGCGCGGCTTGCGCGGGCTGATGGAGACAGTGATGATAGACGTGATGTACAACCTGCCGAGCGGTGGCAAGGACAAAAAGACGTTTGAGGTAACGAAAGCCTATGCACAGGAGCGGATTGAGAAAGCCGACTTGGTGCGCTTGCAGAACGCGGTATGATACGGGTGCTTTTCGTTTGCCACGGGAATATCTGTCGCAGTGTGATGGCAGAGATGATTATGCGACACATGGCGACTATTGCCGGTGTGTCGCATTTGTTTGAGGTGGACTCTTGCGCCACTTCGCGGGAAGAGATAGGCAATGATATCTATCCGCCTGCCAAGCGGTGTTTGAAAACGCACGGAGTGCCATTCACACGGCATGCAGCTCGGCAGATAACTACCGATGACTATGAGCATTTTGACCAGATTATCTGCATGGAAGACTACAACATTAGAAATCTACACCATGTATTAGGCGAGGCATTGATGGTGCGTGATGCTGCTTTGCCAAAGCCGAAGATACGGCGCTTGCTTGATAGGGACGTAGCAGATCCGTGGTACACCGGAGACTTTGAAGCTACTTATCGTGATTTAGAAGAAGGATGCAAACGGCTTCTTCAAACTTTACAACCTTAAAAGGGCACTTCTCCATTATATTTTTTCAATCTTGAAGTATCCTAAAAATGTCGAATCATTATTATGCTGTCTTCTCTCAATCCTGTTCAGCGTGAGGCGGTGGAATACATCGCAGGTCCCGAGTTGGTTATTGCCGGTGCCGGCTCTGGCAAGACGCGCGTGCTTACCCACAAGGTGGCATATCTCATGCAACAAGGGCTGCACGCGGGAAATATCCTCGCCCTTACCTTCACCAACAAAGCCGCCCGCGAGATGAAAGAGCGTATTGTCCACCTTCTGCCGGACGGCGACGCGCGATACCTCTGGATGGGTACGTTCCATAGCATAGCCGCGCGTATCCTCCGCACCGAAGCTGAAGCACTTGGCTACACCCGCGACTTCACTATCTACGATACCTCCGACTCCAAAGCCCTCGTCAAGCGTATCCTCAAAGAGCGCGAACTCGACGAAAAAATCTACAAGTTAGGCAATGTCTTGGCGAAGATCTCCGCCGCCAAGAATGCCCTCATCACCCCCGAAGAGTACGGCAAGCGCACCGATATCTACCGACAAGACCGCGAGCAGCGCATGTACGAAATGCCAACCGTCTATCACTACTACGAGCAGCACCTACGCACCGCCAATGCCATGGACTTCGACGACCTCTTGGTGAACCTCTGCCGCCTGCTGCAGCAGAACGAGACAGTACGAACGAAGTACCAAGAAGCCTTTCAATATGTGTTGGTGGACGAATACCAAGACACCAACTATGTCCAGTACAGATCGGAAGAGCACACGTCTGAACTCCAGTCACCCGTCCCGATCTCG
>CAMFEN010000257.1 GCA_945949375.1 uncultured Bacteroidales bacterium
CCTTGATGATAACTACAAAGCCCGCACTACTACTTTTATCCGTCTCCATGAGGGCATCGACCTGCCGCAAGCCATCGCTGCCCTCGCCCGTGCACCCAAACAACAGCATGTCTTAGAGGTGTTCGGAAGGGTATCAACGCTCAACGCTCAACGCTCAAATCTCAACGCTCACCTACAGCAGGCGGGGACGCCTGCGCACCCGGGCACTCAACTCTCCTGCGAGAAGCGTCTCCTCATAGAGCAGGCGGGCGAGTCTACGGCTATCGTGCGGGCGTTGGTGGAGCGGGGAATACTTGACGAATACGAGGAGAACACCACCCGCCTGCAATCTTTCACCGGCAGCATTGAGCCCGCTCATCCGCTTACCGCCCCGCAGCAAAAAGCCAAAGACGAGATAGACGGATACTTTGGTTCGCAAGACCCCCTCCAACTCCCCCTACAAAGGGGGAGAGTAGGCGAATGGCATTCGTCTATAGAAAACAATCTTTCTCCCTCCCTACGTAGGGAGGGAAGGGGTGGGTCTGACATCGTCCTCCTCCATGGCGTTACCTCTTCGGGTAAGACAGAGGTGTATATCCACCTTATCCAAGAGCAGTTGCAGCGCGGCAAGCAAGTGCTTTACCTCGTGCCGGAGATAGCACTCACTACGCAACTCACCACCCGTCTGCAAGCCGTCTTCGGCAGCCGCCTGCTTGTGTACCACTCCCGCTTCAGCGACGCCGAGCGCGTGGAGATTTACCATGCCGTGCGCACTGCGCAGACCCCCGTCGTCGTCTTAGGCGCGCGCTCTGCTGTCTTCCTGCCGTTGCATGACCTCGGGCTGGTGATTGTAGACGAAGAGCATGAGGCGAGTTACAAACAGCAGGAGCCTGCTCCTCGCTACCATGCCCGCAGTGTGGCGATGATGATGGCGCGCTGGCAAGGGGCAAAGGTGCTGCTCGGCTCTGCTACGCCTTCGGTGGAGACCTACCACAACGCCATGACGGGCAAGTACGGGCTGGTGCGCCTCTCGGAACGCTATGCGGGGCTACAGCTGCCGCAAATTACTCTTATTGACCTCAAACGGCAGTACCACCGCAAGGAGATGTACGACCATTTCAGCGACCCGCTGGTGGCGCGTATTAGGCAGGCGCTGGCAAGCGGCAAGCAGGTGATACTCTTCCAAAACCGCCGCGGCTATGCGCCCTTGCTGCAATGTACTGCTTGCGGACAGACGCCGCGCTGCGTCAACTGCGATGTGCCGCTCACGCTCCACATGCGCCTGCAAGAGATGACCTGCCACTATTGCGGCTACCACACCCCTATCCCTGCGCAATGTCCTGCCTGCGGAGGGAAGATGCGCGTGCAGGGGTTCGGCACCGAGCGGCTGGAGGAGGAAGTGCAGAAACTCTTCCCCGAGGCGCGAATCATGCGCATGGACCTCGACACCACACGCAATAAGAACGCTTATCAGCAGATTATCAACGCCATGGCAAACCATGAGGTGGATATCCTCATCGGTACGCAGATGGTTACCAAGGGGCTGCATTTCGACGATGTGTCGCTGGTAGCAGTGCTCAGCGCAGATGCCATGCTCAATCAACCCGATTTCCGCAGTTACGAGCGCGCCTACCAGATGCTGGAGCAGGTGGCAGGCAGAGCAGGCAGGAAAGGGCAGCAAGGGGAGGTGTTTATCCAAACTTTCGAGCCGCAGAACCCCGTGCTGGACTATGTGCAGCACCATGACTACGAGGGCTTGTTCCAAACGCAGATTGCAGAGCGGGAACTCTTCCATTACCCGCCTTTCTATCGGATGATAGTGCTTGTGCTAAAGCACCATAACATGAGCCGCTTGGAGTGCGCGGCAGGGGTGCTGCAAGAGCGGCTGCAGCAGGTGTTTGGCGAGCGGGTGTCGGCGGTGGTGGTGCCGCAGGTAAGCCGTGTGAGGAACGAGTATATCCGCGAGATACGCTTGCGCGTGGAGGCAACGGCGAACATCCGAAAAGCCAAACAACTCCTGCGAGAGCAGATAAACGACGTGCAGTCGCTCCCTGACTGCAAAGGCACAACCATACTGGCGGATGTAGACCCGCTGTAAGCTGCCCGAAAACGGATATACCAAAACAAATCAAAAGAAATAGGAATACTTAATCACTAACTCAATATGTATCTTTTTCGCATCTTTGTAACGCGTGATAGAAACAGGTATGAGCATCTGTGTAGTTGCTGCTTCTTGTTTATGCTTTCCGTGCTTTTGCTGTGCAGCTGTCAGAAACCCGCTCCCTCGAAGCCTGTTACCGTTGCCTCTGAGTTCACCGCCTGCTATGCGGAACTATATGGGCAAGCCTACGACTCAGTGTCGCAGAATGTTCTCGCCTTTGACCTCTACTCGGAAGGGCTTGACCTCAACGAACAGGGCAAGATAGAAGGCACGGGCACCAATCTCTATATCAGCGATATCTTCACGGATGCGGATGACAGCCTATTGGTGATAAACAACGGGCGGCTGATGCTTCGTGCAGGGATAGACAGCCTCTGTTTCCGCTCTGACTCCCTCCCCGCGGCGGGAACCTTCCTCCCGGGTATGGACTTCGAGGGAAACCCCACGGGCATCTATCTTCTCACTATCGCTGACAACGCGATCGCAGGCATCCAAGTACTGGACTCGGGCACCTTCGTCCTACGTCCGAGCGAGGGACAAAGAATGGACTTTCAAGGCATATTCTACTATTCCACACGCTCCTCCGCCAATGCAAAACCCGTCGTGCAAACCTATTCCGCGAGATTTAATTCGGAAGTAAGAATCAAGAATTAACAATGATGAACTACGCGCGCGAATACCATACATATCTGCGTTTGGAGCGGTCTTACTCGCCGAACACCATCGCCTCTTACGAGT